>NZ_JBXWPA010000006.1:0-237847 GCF_059611165.1 Ruegeria sp. CDSB013
GACGCGTCGAACACTGCTAAGATCCAATGAACACATTACAACCTGATGAGACACTCGTTGGGTTCAAATGCACAACCCAGAATTTGAAGAATATGCGTAGAGACTTTCTCAGAAAACGCTGCGACTAGATCGTTAGATTTCCAATTGTAATGAACAATCAACGGCAGCTTTGTCTGCATAGCTGCTGTCCAAGGCTCCAAAGCACTGCATCTTTGATTTAACGTCCGCTTCCAGTGCATTGCCGCCGTCACTAAGGCCTAGTGCTGCACTAGCAGCGAAGGTCTGCTTGGTGGCCACAATTACTTTTTGAAGTTTGACAGAAGGGTTCGATCGCAAATAGCGGTAAGCCCTCTTTCCCATCACCTTCCTTTCGTGGGCCAGCGGGATTTGGACAAGCCAAACGCCCTTGGCCGTCAGGGTGAGGGCGCGGCTCTCCCCCTCGGGCAACGCTATTAGACAGGAACGTGTCCTCGGCTATGCCTGCGGGCCGCACCACCGCTATCGAATAGCATTGCCTCGCCCCCTCCCGCGTCCGCCACGTGGCAGGTCGGCAGAAACAGGCAGCTTCGCTGTCTGATCTGCAAATCAGCCCAGATTTTCCAAAAGGGGAGCCAGATCAAACGAAACCCTCTGCGGGAGAATTAAAATGGGAATTTTGGGTCAGTTTAAGACGCAGAGGCCAAAATTAATTGATGTCCAACATCGGGGGTGCCTTCCGATGTCGAACGTTCACCCCGTTTCTGGTCCAACTGTGACGGTTGGGTCAGGTTCGTGTGACGTTCAACAGTAAATGTGGAACGTCACTGATATTTGACTCAATCGACGGCCAAAACCTCATTAAATCGGTCAATCACGTCATTCATTTCTGACCCAAACGTCAAGCATTTGTGACCCAAAAAGAATTGCGGCCGTTTGACCAGATCAAGGAAAGGATTTGTCTTTATGGACGGGCTATGAACAAAACCTCCCCTCGCGTCCTCAGAACCGAGGGCGGCTCGGCGTGACTTTTGACAACAGCGGAAAATACCTAAGTTTGGCAGTTAAACAAATCTGTTCAAATAATTCTCTAGTATTTCCTGGCGTCCAGATTGCGGCTCTGGGTCTATTCCGTCACTTAAAACGCGAGCGAAAATTTCATCCAGGCTGCCGCTTAACATGGACTCCGCTTTTGGAGATTTCCAACCGGAATACCGTTGCGAAAGCGCGTTTTCCAAACCTCCATCTTCAATCATTGCAGCCGCTGCTTTCAAACCGCGTGCGCATATGTCCATTCCACCGATATGAGCCGCCACCAGATCGACGGCGTCAATCGATTGTCGGCGAATTTTGGCGTCGAAATTAGTGCCACCGGTGGTAAAACCACCGGCCTTCAAGATGTAATAGTAAGCTAGGGCAACTTCCGGTGTATTGTTCGGGAATTGGTCTGTATCCCATCCAGACTGATAGTCGTTGCGGTTCATATCAATCGAACCCAGCATCCCTTCTGCGGCCGCGACCGCAATTTCATGCTCAAAGCTATGCCCAGCAAGAATCGCATGGCCCTGCTCGAGATTCAGTTTCACTTCGTTCTCCAACCCGTACTTCCTGAGAAATCCGATGCAAGTAGCTGCGTCATAGTCGTATTGGTGCTTGGAAGGCTCCTGAGGTTTCGGTTCTACAAGAATTGTACCTTTGAACCCGATCTTGTGCTTGTACTCTACGACCATGTTTAAAAATCGGCCCATGTGGTCCAGTTCGGTTTTCAGATCCGTGTTCAGCAGGGTCTCATAGCCTTCACGTCCGCCCCAAAGAACATAGTTTTCGCCGCCAAGCTTGTGGGTCGCGTCGATACAGGATTTTACTGTCGCTGCGGCGTATGCAAAAACGTCAGGGTCTGGATTAGTACTGGCGCCGGACATCCAGCGACGATGGCTAAACATATTGGCCGTACCCCAAAGAAGCTTGGTGCCTGAAACCTGCATCTTTTCACCGATGTAATTGGTGATCTCTTCCAAGGCATTGAGGTTTTCAGCAAAGTTGCCTTGCTCGGGACGGATGTCAGCGTCGTGCCAGCAAAAATAGGGTTGACCCAAAAGTTCAAACATCTCGAAAGCGATGTCGGCCTTCATGCGGGCCCGTCCCATGTCGTCCTGCGGATGCCATGGGCGCTCCAGGGTGGGTCCTCCAAAGGGATCCCCCCCTTCCCATGCAAAGGAATGCCACCAGGCCACTGCAAACCTCAGATGGTCTTCCATGCGTTTACCCAAAATCACTTCATCGGGGTTGTAATGCCGGAAGGCCATTGGGTTTTGACTATCCACGCCCTCATATTGGATCCGTTCGATCCCATTGAAAAATCCGCTTGTCATACCTGACCCTATTCTGCTTTTTGCGTTGGCTGTTTGCCGAGAATGATCATCGACAAAAGGTCGTCATCAGTGACGTCTGCGATATCGACCGTGCCAACCAGTTTTCCGTTCTTCATGACCGATGCGCGGTCGCACAGTTCCATGACGGCATGCACGTCATGATCGATCAGGAATATCCCAATGCCTTGCGCCTTTAGCTGGTGGATCAAATCCGCCACCATCTGAGTTTCATGCGGCCCAAGCGCTGCTGTCGGCTCATCCATGATCAAAATACGTGCGTCGAAGTAGACAGCCCGAGCGATCGCCACTGATTGTCTTTGCCCCCCTGACAAGGCGGAAACCGGATCATTGAACTTCTGAAAGTTCGGGTTGAGCTGCGCCATGATTTTTCGGCACTCGGCCTCCATGGCTGCGTCGTTGACCAAACCAAAAGGCGTCGTCATCTCGCGCCCCAGGAACAGGTTTGATGTCGCGTCCAGATTGTCGGCCAACGCGAGCGTCTGATATATCGTTTCGATATTGTTTGCCCGGGCGTCACGGGGATTGCCAATCTCGACCGGCTTGCCATCGATCAGGATCTCGCCGTGGTCCATCTGATAGGCACCGGACAATACCTTGATCAACGTGGACTTTCCGGCCCCGTTATGGCCAAGTAGACCAACGACTTCACCCGGATAGAGATCGACCGACACATGGTCGACGGCCTTGACCCCACCAAAGGAAATCGAGATGTCGCGCATCTCGACCAACGGCGGCGCGCCTGAACCGCGCCCGGTGCCGGAAGGTTTTTTCTGCATATCCTGTGCTTGCATCATTTTGCCCCCAGTCGTTTGCGATAAACGATGTCGATATAGACAGCCAACACGAGGACGCTGCCGACCACGATGTTCTGAAACGGCGCGTCAACGCCAACCATTGCCATGCCCGATTGCAGCGCCTGCATGATCAATGCGCCAAGGATCGCGCCATAGATAGTGCCGATGCCGCCGGACAATGCGGTTCCTCCTATCACTGCAGCGGCGATGACGCGCAGTTCGTCCAGCGTGCCAATGTCGTTTGAGTGGTTTGCCAGACGCGCCGAGGCGACCACAGCAGAAACGGCGCACAGGAAGCCCATAAGCGCAAAAATCTTCACGGTCAGCAGCCGAGTATTGATGCCAGAAAGCTCTGCCGCATCCGGGTTTCCGCCGGTGGCAAAGATGTAGCGTCCAAACCGGGTTTTTCGCGCCACAATTGTCAGCGTGACGGCCACGATAATCAGAATGAGGACAGAAATCGGTATGCCGTATCCTACAACCAGCCCCTCTGGCATTGTCTCGCCGCGCGCTTCGAACATACGTTGCAGCCGGCGCGTCGGAATGGCGTAGCTGTTTACGATGTAAACGTACCCAAGGATAGCAATTGCGATTATCCCGGCCAGAGTGGCCTCGGCCCAAACAGGTTTTACCGGGAAACCATGTGACGCTTTTGCGCGGCGACCACTCCACAACGCCCAGATCGCGATCGCGGTGGCGAACAACCCAAACAGCCAGCTTGTCGACGTGCCCAGTGTTCCGTTGGTCCCGCCAAACATCAGGAATGTACTATCCAGAGGACCAATCGTCTGGCCGCTGGTCAGATACCACGCCACGTTTCTCCACACCAGAAATCCACCAAGCGTGACGATGAAGGCTGGTATCGTCAGATAGCCGACCATCCAGCCATGAAACGCACCAATCAGTGTGCCGACAAACAGGCCAACAACAATTGTGATCGCCCAGGTTGCCGGATTGTTCAAACCCATCCCAAGTATTTGCGGCAAAAGCTCGGTTTGCGTCATAGCCATCACGGCCGAGGTTGTTGCCAGCAGCGCTCCTACCGACAAGTCGATGTGGCGAGTGACGATAATGAACACCATTCCGCACGCCATAATGGCCACTGAAACCGTCTGGATGGAGAGGTTGAACAGGTTCCGAGGCGTCAAGAACCGTCCGTCCGTGAAGATGTTGAACCCGATACACAGGATGACAAATGCGCCGATCATTCCTAAAAGCCGCATATCCAGTTCCAGTTGCTGGAACAGGCTGGGTTTCGCTTTTTCAGGTATCGGCTGAGACGAAGTTTCGGTCATTTCCGATCTTTCATATTCAGCATTTGCCCCAGGCCCAGACTAAGAGGCCTAGGGCTGAGTGATTTAGTTACAAGGGGCAGGTCCGTTTTCAACGCCTTGGCAAAGATCTTCCAGCGGGATCCATCCGGCATCAACAACCACGGACAAGTTGCCCTTAGTGATTGGAACAGGCGCTAGGAAAACCGAGTTCATCTCGGTGCCACCTGGTGATGTCCAGCTAACTGCGCCTTCGACATCAGCAGGACTTGTGCCGCCGCTCAGCGCAACCGCGATTTCGCCCGCCGCCTTGCCAAGCTCACGCGCGTCTTTCCAAACAGATACGGTCTGAGTCCCCAGCGCAACGCGGTTCAACGCTGCGTGGTCGCCGTCCTGACCGGACACTGGAATGCCTTCCATGCCCTGAGCAGTTAGGGCCGCGACTACCCCGCCTGCAGTACCGTCATTTGATGCAACAACCGCATCCACGTTGTTCTCATTCGCGGTCAGGATCTGTTCCATGTTTCGCTGCGCGTTTGCCGGCAACCAGCCATCGGTATAGGCTTCACCAACGATTACGATGTCACCGCTGTCCACTGCTGCTCCGATAATTTCCTGCTGTCCACCCCGCAAGAAATCTGCGTTCGGATCAGTAGGAGAGCCCTTGATCATCACGTAGTTGCCTTTGGGCATGGCCTCAAAGACAGCCCGAGCCTGCATTCTGCCGACTTCCACATTGTCGAAAGTCAGATAGAATGCACGGTCATCCTCAATCAGGCGATCATAAGCAATGACCGGAATACCTTCGTCAGCCGCAGCCTGAACAGCCGGTCCGATTGCTTGCGCGTCTTGGGCCAAAATAATAAGCGCGTCTACACCTTGGGCGATCAGGCTTTCGATGTCCGATAGCTGCTTTGCGGAAGACGATTGCGCGTCCGCCGAGATGTACTCGGCACCCCCTGCTTCAAGCGCCGATTTAATAGCCGCCTCATCCGTTTTCCAACGCTCTTCCTGAAAGTTCGACCAGCTTACGCCAATTACTGGCTCTGCGAATGCGGTCGAAGCCAACAAAGTGGCCACAGCCGAAAAGCTGAGAATTCTCTTCATGATTTCCTCCCATTTGCCGAGCCATCGCATTTCGATTCGCGGCTCTCACAAATTTGAATACCATATTTATTTCAGCCAGTAAAATATTTACTCTACAAGAGGCAGGCAAATTCAAATAGATTGGACCAACAGCAAGATTCGCGAGGACAAGATGCTGAAAAGCAAAGCCTCTCCGGTTTCTTTGGAACAAAGAAATACGACCCGCCTGCGGGTATTGGAGCACATCAGAGCCAAAGGGTCCGTCTCGCGGATCGATATTGCATCCGCCTTGCAAACCAGCCCTGCGACCGTCACCGCTGCCACGGCTGATCTCATCTCGGCCGGGCTAGTCAAAGAGACTGAAAGCCAGGCACAGTCCAAGTCGGGGAAGAGAGGCAGACCCAGAGTATTGCTGCAATTGGACGGCCAGATGTATCTTGTGGCCGGTCTCAAGGTGGCTCGGCAAGTGATCTCGGTTATCTTGGTCGACTTTGAAGGAAACGAAGTCGCATCCCATAAATATGCTTTGGATCACGCCAGGATGTCGCCGCAAGAATTTGTATCGGCGATCCGCGAAGCTCTTGAAGAAACCTGCAATCAGATCGATCGTTCTGTCGCTCATTTGGCAGGTGTTTCTATCGGGGTGGCTGGACTGGTCGATGCAAACAAGAATTTTGTGCACTGGTCTTCTTCGATTACTGAGAGAAACATTGATTTTAGCCACTTGCTTTCAAATGCGCTGCCCTGCCCCGCATTCGTCGACAACGACGCCAATCTTGTCGCCAAGGCCGAACAGCTTTTTGGCTTGGGCAAGGGTTTAAAGAACTTCCTCGTTGTTACGATCGAACACGGTGTTGGCCTTGGCATCGTATTGGACGGCAATCTATACCGTGGAGAACGAGGTTGCGGCGCTGAGTTTGGGCACACCAAAGTTCAACTTGACGGGGCCCTATGCCAATGCGGGCAACGCGGGTGTCTAGAAGCCTATGTGGGCGACTATGCTTTGATCCGCGAGATGACGGTAACTGGTCATACCAACGACATGGACTCCATTTCCGACATTCATGACCGCGCCAACTCGGGTGACGCCAGAGCTTCGTCGGTGCTTGCCCGCGCAGGTCAGATGTTTGGCCTCGGGATTTCCAACCTGATCAATTTGTATGACCCAGAGTGCATTATCGTCTCGGGGGCACAAATGAGCTTCGAGCATTTGTGTTCCAACGAAGTTATGACCCGCATTCAAAGCGGCGTTGTGAATGTCGATGCACCTTTACCCCAGATCAAAGTTCATCACTGGGGTGACATGATGTGGGCCAAGGGGGCGGCAGCCTATGGAATTGAACAAATCTCAATTCTCAAGGTCAAGGAGCTGACGGCGAATGCGTCTTGAGTTTGCGATATTTGCGACTTTGGCCACAGTTGCGAATGCGGACACTGTTATTCCCCAGTTTACAAATGTGGATGTACCAAAACATGTCTATGATGGCGAGTGGGAGCATTTTGTCGGTGGTGGTGTGGCCGTTTTCGATTGCAATGGGGACTCGCTGCCAGAACTCTTTTTGGCTGGCGGTTCAAACCGGTCTCAACTGTTCATCAATACCTCGAACGAACAGATAGCATTTCAGGCAAAGACGCCTGAAGATCTTTCGCTGACTGGTGTGATCGGCGCCTACCCTCTCAACGTTGATAGCGACGGCGTTATGGATCTGGCGATTTTGCGTGTTGGCCCAGACCTGCTTCTTCGGGGCCATTCCGACTGCCAATTCAGCCCTTTCACTGAACTCGGGTTTCAGTCGGAGGATCACTGGACCACAGGGTTCTCGGCAACATGGGAAAGCGGGCAAGCTTTACCGACCTTGGCGTTTGGCACTTATGTTGATCGGTTTGATCCCGAAGGTCCCTTTGAATCCTGCGGCCCAACCCTTTTGTACCGTCCAGAAGGCGACTCGTATCGTGAGCCGCTGCATCTTGAGCCCGGCTACTGCTCACTTTCCATTTTGTTTTCGGACTGGGCCCGAACTGGCCGCGCAGATCTTCGCGTCAGCAACGACCGTCACTACTATGTTCGCGGCGGTCACGAGCAATTGTGGGCGATGGAGCCTGAGCCGCGCCAATACTCGGAAGGCGAAGGCTGGCTTCCATTTTCGATCTGGGGAATGGGGATCGCCTCTCGGGACCTTACAGGAGATGGATTTCCCGAAGTTTATCTGACCTCAATGGGTGATCAGAAACTCCAGATTTTTGACCCAGCGACAAACGGCCCGACCTGGCGCGATGCAACTTACGAAAAGGGTACGACCGCTCATATACCGCATATCGGCGGAGACGGAAGGCCATCCACCGGGTGGCACGCACAATTTGGCGACGTCAATAACGACGGCCGGGACGATATATTCGTGGCCAAGGGAAACGTAGAACAGATGCCCGATGCGGCTCTGAACGACCCCAATAACCTACTACTACAGAACTCCGACGGTCAGTTTATTGAAGCTGCAGCAGATGCCGGTGCTGCCTCGATGGCTAAGTCTCGTGGCGCAGCGCTTGCTGACCTGAACAACGATGGGAAGCTGGATCTGGTGGTCGTCAACCGAGGCACTGAGCTTGAAGTCAGCCAGAACTCTTCTCAGGGTGGCAACTGGCTATTGATTGATGTCACTCAGGATCAATCCAATCAATCAGCAATTGGTGGATTTATTGAAGTCAAAACCTCGCTGGGTGTTCAGACCCGCGAGCTCACAATCGGCGGCGGTCACGCTGGTGGTATCGCTGGGTTTCAGCATTTTGGGCTTGGGAGTGAGGATCAGGTGCAGGTTCGTATGATCTGGCCGGATGGATCGAAAGGCGAGTGGTTGGACTATCAGCCCAACCAAATCATACGTTTTTACCGCTGATTACTTGTCGACCGGTAGCCCGCTTGGAACTTGGTCGGGCACACCTAGCCGCTCTGCCGGGTCTTCAAGGCTTACCAGAAATCTGAGAAGAGCGTCGATTTCCTGATCCGTCAGGCTTACTTTCGGCAAGCCGTTGCTTTGGGCAATCGCACCCAGGTGCTGATTATCCGACATTGCCCTTTCGTCGTCAGAGCCGGGGAAGTCCGGCAAGGTGGCCATCTCGATCAAGTAGTTTCGCAAGGACGCCACCGAGTCCAGATGATGGCGTACTATGTCCTCAAGTTCAGCATAGGCTCCGTTGTGTCCGTATGGCGCAGTCAGGGTCACGTTGCGCAGAGATGGCGTACGAAAATCAAACGCGTGTTCGGAATCGCCGGTTACGCGAAGACGCCCATCGTCCCTGACATGGTTTTCAAATCGCGCCGCCTTTCCCGGACCGATCTGCGGCAGTGCAATCGAATGAAACTTGTGATCGGTCTGAAACCAGCCCGAATGGCAGTTGCTGCACCCAGCTTTTCCGTAGAACAGGCCCATGCCAATTTCGGCCTCTTCTGGCAATTCAGCCTCACCTCGCATCGCGCGATCGAAGAGGCTGTTATCCGCGCGCCACTCGAACGCGATAAAGTCCGCGATTACGTTGGCAATTGCCGTGAACGTAACTCCATCATCCGGCGCTAAGTCCTCAAACCTCTGCTCGTACTCTGGAATGGCCGCAACACGTTCTGCAATCAGATCCCACGCACCACCTTGCTGTGTAAGAAAGCCAAGGCGAACCGACTTGCTCACATCATTCTCAGAATAGTGACCCGCCATTTCGTCTGGCGACAAAACCGGGAACATGGCCTGTGCGGCCAGCGCTGAATTGAAACCAGACCGCATATGAGTACCCAACGGTGTTCTGATACCATCAGGTTGCGTTGGGTCTGCCTCTAGTCGCCCATCATGGAAAAACGTCGTGAACTCAGTAGCTCCGAGGTTCCAAAGCCCTGGTGAGTTTCGAGGAATACGTTGTTCCGGGGTGTTCTCGGGATCCAGCGTTCGCTCTGGACCCAGTCCAATCCCTCCTTCCCCTATTCCAAGGGAAAGACCGTCTGACGTGCCAAGTTTGGGATGATGGCAGGTCGCGCAGCTGATATTCCTGTTGCCGGATAATATTGGGTCATAGAACAGCAACCGCCCCAGCTCGACACTTGCAAAGTCGGGTTCGAGGAACTCCGGCAGAGGACCAAGCGATTGGGCACGCGCACCACCCACCGCTGAGATTGTTGAGCCGATAATCAAGAATAGCGAAACTGCTCTCATGTCATTCCTCAGAAACTTCTAGAATAAGTTCCTGCCGATACGGATACTCCGGAGTATAGATGATTGAAGGAAACGACGAGATATTCGGTGCGTTGGGGTAACCCGATGGCTCGATACACACACCACGCGAAGTGCGCCGCAGTTTTGTCAGCTCATAGCCCGAATACACCTGTGCTCCCGGCTGGTCAGAGTAGACTGTCAACGCAAGGCCAGAAGGTGAAGTGAGTTCCGCCACCGGAGCCTTTGGGCCGCGATCATGATCAAAGCAAAAATAATGATCGATTCCTTCGGGAGCACTGCCAATCGTTTTGGGCGTTGAAAAATCCAACACTTTGTCGGTGGTCGCAAGCACCCTGCCCGACGGGATACCCTGATCGTCGATTTTCAGATACCGATTTGAAGCGAGTCTAAGCTTGTGCCGATCTACGCCTTCCGAGGCGCCCAAAGTGTAGTAGTTATGTTGCGCAATGCTTATCGGCGTCGGCCGGTCAGGTTGTGCAGCTATTGAATATGCCAAGCGTGGACCCAGCAGGCATATCCTGACCTCGAACCTGATCTCACCCGGAAAGCCGCCCTCACCGTCGCGAGAAACATAGCTCAGAAAGACTTCGTTCTGTGCAATCTGTTCGAGTTCCCAAAACTGTTTAGACAGCCCATCGTCCCCGCCATGCAGTGTGTTTTTGCCCTCGTTGGCGTTCAGCTCAAAACTGGCGCCATCCAAGTCAAACGTCGCGCCGCTGATCCGGTTGGCAACACGCCCTACAATTGCGCCCAGGTAACGCGTATCGGTGAGATACTCATTTGGGCCCTCGAACCCAAGGATGAGCGGGACGTCCTTGTACCACCAACCCTGCGTGATTGCCCCATAGTTCAGGACCGAAACACGCATACTTCCATCGGTAAGAATAGCAGTTTCAATCTGATGGGGCTTACCCGTTTCTGGTTTCATCTTACCGCCAGCGGCGCAAGCGCCTCATAGAATTGCTTATATCTCCGGTATTCGTTTTCGTAGGTATCAATTAGATCGCCTCGTGGTTCAATGCGTTCCTGAATTTCCGGCGGTGTCATGACTTGCGCCGGCTCAGCGCCGTTGGCAGCACATATCGCGAGGCGCGCAGCGCCCAAAGCGGCACCGAACTCGCTGCCTTTTGGCAAATCCAGTGGAACTTGCAAAATAGTAGCCAAGGTTTCCAGCCAGAACCGAGATCGTGCTCCTCCCCCTACTGCCATAAGGCTATTTGGCTGGGTTCCGGTGCTCTTCAGTGCTTCTAGGCAATCTCTCATTCCAAAAGAAACACCCTCCATTACAGACTGGGTCAACTCAGTGGGCTCTGACGAGATGTCCACGCCCAAAAACGCGCCTCGAATATGGCTATTGTTATGCGGCGTCCGTTCTCCTGACAGATATGGCAGGAAGGTGATCGCTGCAGGTCCGTTCAGTTTTTCAGGCATAGCTGAAGCGAGTCTTTCCACGGGTTCGCCCAGATTGCGAGCAAGCCAGTTCATGCTGTTCGTTGCTGAAAGCATAACACCCATTTGTATCCATCGATCAGGAACCGCATGACAAAAACAGTGCACTGCTGTTTCCGGATCAGGAGCATAGGCTTCCCGCGCAACAAGCAATACGCCAGACGTTCCGAGTGAGACAAAACCGGTGCCGTCGTTGATGCTCCCGATCCCGCAGGCAGCGGCAGCATTGTCGCCAGCACCTCCAGCCACGACAACCGGATTCGAAAGCCCCCACTCCTGCCTCAATCGGGTCTTCAACTCTCCACCCGGATCACTGCCTTCGACCAAGCGCGGCATCTGCTCGACACGCATGTGACCTATGGCTAGCGCCTTTTCTGACCACTGCCGATTGTCAACGTCCAGCCAGGATGTTCCTGCGCTGTCAGACATGTCTGAAACATATTCGCCAGTCAGCCAAAACCGCAAATAATCTTTCGGCAGCAATACCTTGCCCACCTTTGAGAACACATCCGGCTCATTCGCACGCAACCATTCGAGTTTC
Organism: Ruegeria sp. CDSB013; assembly: GCF_059611165.1. Lineage (NCBI taxonomy): Bacteria > Pseudomonadati > Pseudomonadota > Alphaproteobacteria > Rhodobacterales > Roseobacteraceae > Ruegeria > Ruegeria sp. CDSB013. Next base: position 11,725 of record NZ_JBXWPA010000006.1, read on the forward strand.
GGCGCCGTAAACCCCGGGAATACGATGTTTCCCGATATTGCGCGCATCTCTGGTGTTTGATCTAGTGTCCCCGCTTCGTCGGCTGACCGAGTATCGTTCCAAAGAATACAGGGCCTCAATACTTCGCCATCATGATCCAGTAGTGTAGCGCCGTGCATGTGTCCGCTTAGGCCAACACCTCGCAGTTTTGAGAATGCTTGCTGGTTGCCAATGCGAAGCTTCCCAACAACCTCTTCGCAAGCGTTGGTCCAATCCAAAGGATCCTGCTCAGACCAGCCAGGCTTAGGCGTCGAAGTGGAAATGCTGACTTCGGCATCACCGACAACGTGTCCTGTGTCATCTACCAGAATCCCGCGGAGACCTGACGTTCCCAAATCTAAGCCCAGATACATTGAGCACCACCCGCCTATATATTTTAATGATTAAAATTATTTGAAACAGGGATCTTGTCAAGGCTCCGTCAAAGGAGTGCCCTCCAATCGTATCTGGATCAGAAAGCACGAACGCGACAACCTTCGATACCCAGGATAGCCAAAAGAAAGACAGAGCAAGAGTTGAGTTTAATCGTTTGACCGAATATGGCTCAAACCTCTTAGAAAAACCACTTTGGCAGGAGGCAAGGTTTAAGCGAGTATTTCCCCAGTTTGACCGACCGTTAGCGTTCCACCATTAACCACTTCGACATAAACGCCCATATCCATATGGCCCATCAGTTTCCGAATAAGGTAGGGTATATTCAAGTCGCGCTCGGCCGTTTTCGGGTTCACTTCAGTTGCTGCACACCTTTTCGTACGTGAGAGTATCTTCAACTCGACATAGCCAAATCTTAAAACTGATCCAACTGCATCCAGCTCAGCAAACGAAGGTAAACCGTCTATCTCAATATTCGCTCGGAAGCGCGCCGGGTGGATTTCTGCGTTCAGTTGTTCGCCCAACTTTTTCACGGAGGACAGATTCAAAACAGATATCGCGTTCATCATTTGCGGTGATACGACAGATACATCTGTAAACCTATGAGGAGCAGCGGAGACAAACTTTGGCAGCTCTGGATCTTTTAAATCGATCTCTGAGGAAAGGTACTCTGCCGCATTCTTCCTATCTTCAGACTCTCGCATGTCAAAGCGTCGTTTCTTTCCATTCGCATTGATCTCAAGTGCCTGGGACTCAATTTCAAAACCGGTCTGAATGCCTGCCAGTGCAGCCTCGTTCAACAAAACGACAAAACGATCTTTCGGCAGTGGCATTGGGTTCTGCATGTCGAAACCGGAGTTGTAGCGAGCAAATCCGAACAGGCGATCGCCCGGAATGCCCCCTCCTGCTCGCAGCGCCACAGTTCGCATAGGCTCGGAACTCAAGCCTTTTATTGGGTAGCGGTTCAATCGGACGATGGAGAGATTGTTCATACGTCTGCACCTGACCACAAAGAGTTATGCACGGTCCCGAGTTGTCCACGCTATTTGACGCTATCTCGAGTGCTCAAAGGTATCGACCAAATTATCTTTGAGCGCTTCAGAAGCGGGTTCGCTGAACCTGTTGGCCGCATGACGGCTGCGCCCATTTAAGTCGAATTTAAGTCGATATGACCATACAATACCTCGCTGCCGAAAATGCATGCGCATCAAGTCCAAAGAATAATTTCTTTAGGAATCAATGACTAGGAGACAAAGTTGGCGATCTCTTTCGGGTTTATGAGGTACGAACCTCAAAAATATCTAGACTTGAGGTGCGTACCTCAAATAGCCTTGGAGGTATGCCGCGATTCGCACATCCTCGATTGACGGCGAAAAAAGGGAGGAATGGATGACTTACACAAAACTGGCTTCGGTCAGCGCAATAGTCCTTGCCGCTACTACTCTTTCTACCAAGGCAAATGCTGAAGATCTGACACTATGTTGGGCGGCATGGGACCCGGCCAACGCGCTTGTCGAACTATCAAAGGAATTCGAAGCAGAATCCGGCCACACAATGAATTTCGAATTTGTTCCTTGGCCAAATTTTGCGGACAGGATGCTGAACGAACTGAACTCCGGCGGTAAGCTATGCGACCTGCTGATTGGTGATAGCCAATGGATCGGCGGTGGCGCTGAGAATGGCCACTATGTCCAGCTGAACGACTTCTTCGATGCTGAAAGCATCAGCATGGACGATTTCGCACCTGCAACAGTTTACGCTTATTCGACCTGGCCCAAGGGTACACCAAATTACTACGCGCTTCCTGCGATGGGCGATGCGAATGGTTGGTTCTATCGCAAGGATTGGTTCGAAAACCCTGAAATCCAAGCCGCGTACAAAGAAGCGACTGGTCAGGACCTACGCGAGCCTCAGTCTCAGAAAGAGTTGTTGCAGATCGCACAGTTCTTCCAAGGTCGTGAAATCGACGGCAAGACTGTGTATGGGGCTGCAATCTTTACCGAGCGCGGCTCGGAAGGGATCACCATGGGTGTCACCGGGGCCCTGTATCCGTGGGGTTTCAAATACGAAAACACTCCTGGCTCATATGATATGGAAGGTGCCGTAAACTCACCGGAAGCGGTTGAGGCTCTGGAATTCTACAAAGAGTTCTACAAAACGGCGACGCCTCCGGGATACACGAACTCTTACATGGGTGAGAGCTTGGATGCATTTAAATCCGGTCAGGTCGCCATGGCTATGAACTGGTTCGCGTTCTTCCCGGGTCTCTATGCCGATCCCAATACCGGTGGTGACAAGATCGACTTCTTCGTGAACCCACCACAAAATCAGGCAGGCTCGACACTGGGCGGACAAGGTATTTCTGTTGTCAGCTACTCTGATAAACAGGACGCCGCGCTTGAGTACATAAAGTGGTTCGCGCAGCCGGAAGTTCAGGCCAAATGGTGGGAACTTGGCGGTTACTCGGCACATAACTCGGTGCTTGAAGATCCTGGTTTCGTGGACAGCCAACCGTTTGCCGGTGATTTCCTAGAAGCAATGGGTGGAGTTCAGGATTTCTGGCAGGAGCCTGCCTATGCGGAACTCCTGCTGGCAATGCAGAAACGCATCCACGACTACGTGGTTGCCGACCAAGGCACAGCTCAAGAAGCGCTTGATCTTTTGATCGAAGATTGGACGGAAGTCTTCGAAGACGAAGGCAAGCTGTAACCCGGACGCAGGCAGGAGCGGGCGCGAACCCGCTCCACCTTCTCCCGTGAGTCGTAAACCAACAAGAACTGGCAAAGAGATGTCTGACAGGACCGTAGATCGCGTTGCGCAGGCAACGCCCAAGCGAGTTGCGCGAAAAATCAGGGGCTTATCCGACCGCGCGATCGCCTGGATATTCATCTCCCCAACGATATTTCTACTGCTGGCGATCAATATCTTCCCGTTGATCTGGACCATTCAGCTGAGCTTTACCAACTACAAGGCCAACCGGATTGGGCGTGAAGTCAAAGATGTTGGGCTCAGGAATTACGAGCGTATCCTGACCGACTCAGACACCTGGCTGAACATGCAAGCGACGGCGCATTTCCTGTTTTGGACAATCTTTTTTCAGGTGTTAATCGGGTTCACGCTAGCTTGGTTGATCAACAAGAAATTCAAGGGCAACGATCTTTGGACTACGATTATCGTATTGCCGATGATGTTGTCACCTGCAGTCGTCGGAAACTTCTGGAAGTTCCTGTATCAGCCTCAAATCGGCCTGTTCAACTACATCGTGTCGTGGTTCACCGGCAAAGAACCCTCGAGCTTTGAGATGCTTGGCTCAGTGACCCTAGCCCCGTGGGCGATCGTTATCGTTGACACCTGGATGTGGACGCCCTTCGTGATGCTGATCTGTCTGGCCGGGCTGCGCAGCATTCCCGACTATATTTACGAAGCTGCCGAGATCGACCGGGCCAGCAAGCTGCGGCAGTTCTTCACGATTACTATCCCGATGGTGCTGCCATTTCTGATGCTCGCGGTGCTGTTTCGTGGGATCGAAAACTTTAAGATGTTCGACTTAGTGGTTCAGCTCACTGGTGGAGGACCGGGTTCTGTAACGGAACTCACCTCAATCAATCTCAAGCGGGAGGCGTTTGAGAAGTGGCGTACGGGCTATGCCTCGGCCTATGCGATCATCCTTTTCGTCACCGTGTTCGGCCTTGCGTCGATCTACGTAAAAGCCCTGAACAAGGTGAAACAGAGATGAGCAGCTTTTCCGTCACCGAACCCTCGAACCGGTCCAAGTGGATCGCGGGCTTCTTGGTCATCACTTATGCGCTGATCACGATGATCCCACTTGTTTGGATTTTGCTGACTGGCTTCAAGTCCCCGGCCGATGCGATCAGCTACCCGCCCAAAGTGGTCTTTGACCCAACGCTTGAAGGCTATGTCAACCTTTTCACCACACGCACGCGACAAACGCAGGAGTTTCTGGAAGCCAACCCACCGCAGAATTGGGCCGATGAGATCGTACGCCAATACGACATGGTGATCGTTGGACCATCCAAGTTCGGTGAGCGCTTTATGAACTCAGTCATCATCGGGTTTGGATCAACGTTCCTGAGTATTTTTCTTGGCACTTTGGCGGCCTATGCCTTCAGTAGGTTCAAGGTCCCGCTTAAAGACGACCTTCTGTTCTTCATCCTCAGTACAAGAATGATGCCCCCGGTTGCTGTCGCCATCCCAATCTTCCTGATGTTCAGAAATCTTGGGCTCAGCGATACGCACTTGGGAATGATCCTGCTGTACACGGGCGTGAACATCTCTCTGGCAGTGTGGTTGCTGAAAGGATTCATAGATGAAATCCCCAGAGAGTACGAAGAAGCTGCTCTGATCGACGGCTACACACGGTTTCAGGCTTTCTACAAAGTGGTGCTGCCGCAAGCCGCCACCGGGATTGCCTCAACGGCGATTTTCTGCCTCATCTTTGCATGGAATGAATATGCATTTGCCGTACTGCTTACCTCAGCAAATGCGCAGACCGCGCCGCCCTTCATCCCAACCATTATCGGTATCGGCGGTCTGGACTGGCCTGCTGTGGCGGCTGGAGCAACGATCTTCCTGATCCCGGTTATGATTTTCACCATCCTGATGCGCAAACACCTGCTGCGTGGGATCACATTCGGAGCCGTACGCAAATGAGCGAGTTTCTTACCGGATTGATGCGGCTTCGCCGCGGCCCATGGGAAATGGTCGCAACCATCCTTATCGCACTGGGTGTCTTCATGCTGATGCAGCCCTTTGTCCTTTGGGCTTTCACCTACTCTTTCATCGTAACGCTGATCGGAACCGTTATGTTCATCATCGTCAGCCACTTCCCGGAGTAGAAATGGCCCAGATCATAGTCAAAAACGTAAAAAAGATGTTCGGCGATTTCACGGCTGTACGCGAAAGCTCGTTCACGATTGAGGATGGTGAGTTCTTCATGCTGCTGGGGCCATCCGGTTGCGGAAAGACGACGACTCTGCGGATGATCGCAGGTTTGGAACTTCCAACGTCGGGTGAAATCTACCTTGACGGTGAAGAAATCAGCCAGCGGCCACCCTCAGAGCGAGACATTGCCTTCGTGTTCCAGATGTTCGCGCTGTACCCGCATATGAACGTGCGTAAGAATATCAGCTATCCGTTGATTTCGCAGGGGATGCCACGTGCCGCGGTCAAAGCCAAGATAAAAGAAGTCGCCGGAATTCTGGGGATAACAGACATTCTTGACAACCCCGTCGGAGGGCTTTCGGGAGGAGATAGACAACGGGTTGCGCTCGGGCGCGCGATTGTTCGTGACCCCAAGGCATTCATGATGGACGAACCTCTTGGTGCACTTGATGCAGAGTTTCGTGAACACATGGCCGAAGAACTGCGCGCGCTTCATGACCGTATGGGTGCGACCACTGTTTACGTTACACATGACCAGTTGGAAGCCATGCAAATGGGCGACAAAATCGTAGTGATGAACAATGCTGTGATCGAGCAATTCGGCACGCCTCAGGAGATTTACGACAAACCCGCTACGATGTTTGTAGCTAACTTTATCGGGTCTCCTTCGATGAACTTCTTGCCATTTCAGGGAAAGGTCGAACCTGGCACTGAAATGGTTGGCCTGAACGGGCATGACGAACCTGTTCCCAAACTGATGGAAGGGGCTGAAGGTGACTTGGTTTTTGGTGTCCGCCCCGAGCATGTTTTTCTATCGGATGCAAGCGCCTACCGGGCCAAGGTCCTGGCCGCAGAATATTTGGGAACCACCCAGATAGTGACATTGCAAAGCCCGAACGGTGAGCTGAAAGCCCGAATTGATGCACGCGAAGTCGTTAGCCCTGGCGAGACCGTGGGATTGGAGTTCCGCTCACCCGCAGTAACCCTTTTTGAAAAATCTACCGGACGCGCGTTGAGGTCCGCTCTGAACGACGAGGTGCTGAGCAATGGCTGAAATCGTTTTGGAGAGTATCTCAAAATCATTCGGCAATCTTAAAGCGGTGGATGATATCTCAATGACGATCCCCAACGGTGCCTTTGTGGTGCTGTTGGGCCCGACCGGCGCGGGAAAAACAACAACACTGAGATTGATATCCGGACTTGAGAAACTGGATTCAGGAACAGTGCGCATTGGCGGGCGTGACGTTGGAATAGATACACCCGCCCAGCGCGATGTGGCGATGGTCTTCCAGCAATACTCGCTGTACCCGCATATGACAGTGCGTGAAAACCTGTCTTTCCCTTTGCGTTCTCCGATCCTGAAGACGCCAGAGGATGAGATCGCGAGGAAGGTCAACGAAGTCGCCGAAATCCTCCAGATCCCACACAAGCTGGACAACAAAGCCACCGAACTGTCCGGCGGCGAAATGCAGCGGGTGTCAATCGGGCGGGCGCTAGTGCGTGACCCCCAGATATTTCTGATGGATGAACCCCTCAGTTCTTTGGACGCCAAGCTGCGGGCGGATTTGCGGGTCGAATTGAAAAGAATTCAGGCAGATCTGGGATCGACCTTGCTCTACGTGACCCATGATCAGGTCGAAGCGATGACAATGGCGACCCATATCGGCGTTTTGGAAAACGGCAAGTTGGTTCAATACGGGACACCCCGGGACATTTATGAAGACCCCGGCAGTGTATATGTCGCCAGCCGGTTGGGTCTGCCACGGATCAACATCCTGCCGTCCGAGTTGTTCAGAGGCGACCACAAAGGCCCGCAGATTGGTCTTCGCCCAGAAAACATCATCGAAGGCGAAGGCAGCGAAGCGCGTGTGATACGTGCCGAACACCTGGGGGATCAAACACGACTGCACCTGGACTTAAACGGTCACACGGTTGTGACCTTGATTGATGTCCATCAGGACTATCCATCTGGAAAACTTATAAAAATCCGCCCACACAACCCATTGTATTTTGACGCGTCCGGCGCGCGAGTGAATTAAGGAGCAAAAGCATGGCCAAGTTCCTCAACACAAAAGAAACACTGGTGACAGAGGCCATAGACGGTCTTCTCGCGTCATCAGGAGGACGGCTTACCCGATTGGATGGATACCCGCACATCAAGGTTGTCTACAGGTCGGATTGGGAAAAGTCGAAAGTCGCCTTGGTTTCCGGCGGCGGGTCTGGTCACGAACCTGCCCACGCAGGGTTTGTCGGCGCCGGTATGCTCACGGCAGCAATCTGCGGAGAAGTGTTCGCCTCGCCATCGGTCGAGGCGGTTTTGGCTGGCATTCTTGCGGTTACGGGCGAGGCTGGGTGCCTGCTTATTGTCAAAAATTACACCGGTGATCGATTGAACTTTGGACTGGCGGCCGAACGCGCCCGTGCGTTGGGCCGCAAAGTAGAGATGGTCGTAGTTGATGATGACATCGCCCTGCCCGACCTTCCGCAACCACGTGGCGTGGCAGGTACATTGTTCGTGCACAAAATAGCCGGAGCGCTTGCCGAAAGTGGTGCTGATCTCGACACCGTCACCGCCGCAGCAAGACGCATCATAGCCAAGGTCGTGAGCATCGGTATGAGCCTGGACACCTGTACCGTTCCTGGGTCTCCGAAAGAGGACAGGATTGCGCCCGGCAAAGCAGAGCTTGGCTTGGGCATCCACGGTGAACCCGGTGTACAGCAAGTCGAATTCTCGAATGCCGTATCGGCCATGTCCACAGTGGTGGAGAAGCTAAAGCAAAGGATGGGATCCGGGGATCGTGTGGCGCTGGTCAACAACCTTGGGTCCACAACACCGCTAGAAATGGCTGTCCTCACGCATGCCCTGTCTGAAACAGGTATCGCCCACCATATCATCGGCCCGGCACCAATGATGACATCGCTGGATATGCACGGGTTTTCTGTTTCCATTCTGCCTGTAGATCAGGACGATTTATCGGCACTCGAGGCTCCTGTTGATCTGGCGGCTTGGCCCGGCGTCAATTCCATCGACCCGATAAAAGTAGCGCCCTTGCCTGATGGCCTGACCCCGATCGATCCAATTCCTTCGAACAACCCTGCCACAAGGGAAACGATCGCTCGTTTGTCTGAACTTCTCATCAACGCAGAGAAGAACCTGAACGAGTTGGACGCGAAATCCGGAGATGGCGATACGGGAAGCACACTCGCCACTGCCGCAAGAGCATTGCAAGGTAGCCTTGACCGCATGCCGCTTGCTGATCTGACGCAACTGTTTCCGGCACTAGGCAATGAGTTGAGCCAGACAATGGGTGGTTCTTCCGGCGTTATACTCGCAATTTTCTTCAACGCAGCTGGCGATGCCTGTGCGAGCGGGGCTTCGATACCGAAGTCTTTGGTCGTAGGCCTGAATCGCGTCAGCCAGGTTGGGGGTGCCAAGGTCGGTGACAGGACAATGATTGACGCACTGGCACCAGCACTTGCCGCACTACCATCTAGTCTGACGCATGCAGCCGAGGCTGCCCGCGAAGGCGCGAACAACACCGCAAATATTCGCCGTGCGAAGGCGGGCCGCGCGGCCTATGTTCCCGAAGAAAACCTAGTTGGACATAACGATCCCGGCGCTGAAGCTGTTGCATTGTTGTTTGAAGGCTTAGCACGGGAGATTGAGGGCTGAGGAACACGTGGAAGATCAAAAACAAAAACTAAAATTGGTGAAAAAGCCAACCGTCAATGACATCGCTCGCGTGGCGGGTGTCAGCCTGGCGACCGTTGATCGGGTCTTGAACAGGCGCCCCGGCGTGCGAGCAGTGACTGTACAGAAAGTACAGAAGGCGATTGATGAGCTGGGGTATGTGCGCGACACCGCCGCAGCCAACCTGGCGCGAAACCGCGTCTATAATTTCCTCTTTGTTTTACCAGACACGGACAACGAGTTTGTGGAGGCAATAAGCAGTCAGATCGCTGAACAAACACGTGACCAATTTATCCAACGGACGCGCATTGCAGTAAAGAACGTCGCTCCGTTCGAGCCGCAAGATATCGTCAATATTTTGGATGCTGTCGACAGTTTGGACGTTGACGGAGTCGCCGTTTTCGGGCCCGAGACCCCTTCTGTCCGCGACGCTGTAAAAAGGCTCAGGGAAAAAGGCGTTCCGGTTGTTGCCTTGGTGTCTGACTTGCCAAGTTCTGAGCGAGACCACTTTGTCGGAATTGATAACGTTTCGGCAGGACGAACCGCAGCTCAGCTGATGGGAAGATTTGTCCATCGCGAAGGCAAGGTCTTGGTTCTTACAGGATCCCGTTTGGCGCGTGACCACCTGGAGCGTCGTCAAGGCTTTGACCTTGTTGTGGCTGAGGAATTTCCGCACCTCAAAGTCGTAGCGTCTGTCGAGGGCCGGGATGACCCGGATCTGATTTACAGGATGATGCCCGAAATCTTTGAAACCTATCCGGATCTGGTCGGAATATACTCGTCAGCAGCGGGCAATGCGGGCCTCATTCAATTTCTTTCAGAGAACAAACTCAGCAAAGATCTGGTGATCATAGCTCATGAGCTTACTCCGCTCAGTCGTGAGGCGCTTAGGCTTGGCACATTTGACGCCTTAATCTCGCAAGACACCGGGCACATTGTTCGCTCTGCCGTCCGTCTATTGCGCGCAACTTCGGACAAAGTTCCGTTCAACAAAGCACAGGAACGTATCCGTATCGACATCTATCTGAAGGAAAATTTACCGCCATAGAGGCTTAGGTTTTGGGGAGGAAATTTTATGAAGAAAATCAAAGGTCCAGCTTTGTTTCTTGCGCAATTCGCGGGGGACGAAGCGCCGTTCAATTCGTGGGACGCGATCACTAAATGGGCGGCGGACTGTGGATACAAGGGCGTTCAGGTTCCTAGTTGGGACGGCCGGTTGTTCGATCTGGAACAAGCCTCGTCCAGCGCCAGTTATTGCGATGATTTTAAAGGCATAGCCAAGGAAAATGGCATCGAAGTCACTGAACTTTCAACCCACCTTCAGGGCCAACTTGTGGCCGTTCACCCGGCCTATGACAGCGCGTTTGATGGTTTTGCAGCCGAAAGCGTCAGGGGAAACCCGAAAGCCCGGCAAGAATGGGCGGTAGACCAAGTCAAAAAAGCGCTATCTGCTTCGAAAAACTTGGGTATTTCAGCGCATGCGACATTCTCAGGCGCATTGGCATGGCCTTATGTCTATCCTTGGCCGCAGCGCCCTGCAGGCTTGATCGAAACGGCATTTGAGGAGCTTGCTCGTCGTTGGGTGCCAATACTGGATCACGCCGAGGAATGCGGCGTTGACGTCTGTTATGAAATTCACCCAGGTGAGGACCTCCACGACGGCGTGACGTACGAGATGTTTCTCGAACGGACAGGAAATCACCCACGCGCTTGCATGTTGTACGACCCGTCGCACTACGTGCTGCAATGCCTCGACTATCTGGACAATATCGACATCTACAAAGATCGGATCCGGATGTTCCATGTCAAAGATGCCGAGTTTAACCCGACCGGCCGCCAGGGTGTTTATTCCGGGTATCAAAGCTGGGTCGATCGTGCCGGGCGCTTCCGGTCGCTTGGTGATGGCCAGGTAGATTTCGGGGCGGTCTTCTCAAAAATGGCCGCGAATGACTTTGATGGCTGGGCTGTGGTCGAATGGGAATGCTGTCTCAAACACCCCGACGATGGAGCGCGTGAAGGCGCTCAGTTTGTGTCAGATCACATTATCCGTGTGACCGAGAAAGCCTTTGATGATTTCGCTGATGGTGGCGCAGACGAAGCAGCCAATCGTAAAATGCTGGGGATTGAGTGATGGTCACAGGACGCAATGAAGAAACTTCGGGCCGCATTCGACTTGGCATGGTTGGCGGCGGGAACGACGCCTTCATAGGCGGCGTTCATCGAATAGCGGCGCGATTGGACGACAAGTTTGATTTGGTTGCCGGTGCTTTGTCTTCGACGCCAGAGAAATCTCTTGAAAGTGGTCATGCATTAGGGCTCGAACGGGTCTATGAAGACTTCAAACAAATGGCGATCAGGGAAGCCCGGTTGAAATCTGGGATCGAGGCGGTCTCAATCGTCACGCCAAATCACGTTCACTATGCAGCCGCACGTGAGTTCCTGAAACGCGGTATTCATGTAATTTGTGACAAGCCACTCACCTCGACCCTTGCCGACGCAAAGAAACTGGTCAAAGCAGCAGAAAGCGCGAATGCTTTATTCATTTTGACCCACAATTACACGGGCTATCCGCTGGTTCGGCAGGCACGTGAAATGGTCGCTAACGGAGATATTGGCAAGATCCGCGTTGTTCAGGTTGAGTACCCGCAGGACTGGCTGACCGAGCAGCAGGATTTCAAACAGGCTGAGTGGCGAACCGATCCAGAACGCTCGGGCGCGGGTGGTTCAACCGGTGACATCGGAACCCATGCTTACAACCTCGCTTGCTTTGTAACCGGGCTGAAAGCGGAAAGCCTCGCGGCGGACTTGCAGGCCTTTGTGCCGGGGCGCAAAGTCGATGATAACGCGCACGTCTTGCTTCGCTTTGAAGGCGGAGCGCGTGGTATGCTGTGGTCTTCTCAGGTGGCTCCCGGCAATGAAAACGCACTTCGTTTGCGCGTCTACGGCGAAAAAGGTGGGTTTGAGTGGTCTCAGGAAGATCCCAATTATCTTTGGTTCACGCCATACAACGAACCCAAGCGTTTGATCACCCGAAATGGAGCTGGAGCTGGTGACGCAGCCAATCGGTTGAGTAGAGTTCCTCCGGGACATCCCGAGGGATACCTTGAGGGGTTCGCGAATATCTATGGAGAGGCAGCAGAGGCGATCCAAGCCTTCCGAAATGGGATTTCACCTGACGTGTCGGTTGTTTATCCAACAGTTCATGACGGACTCAATGGTGTTAAATTTGTGGCTGCATGCGTGCAAAGTTCTTCAAGGAATGCGGCTTGGGTCAATTTAACTTAAAATCTGGTTGTGGGCATAAGGCAGAAATCTTGGAAGGCAGCGCGGGTATCTGCCAATAATCGAAGCGCACGCAACCTATAGATGAACACTCCTGAGCAACAAACCGCGAACGTCCCTGAATAGGCGATATGTGAAGCGACCTATAGTTGAGTGGGCCCCGCATCTGCGGACCAACGAACCATCACTTCACCGCGCCAGATATGTTGCCGCGCGAGAAGTGTTGCCCATGTTGGTCAAAGGCGGCTCCATCACGTTCTTTTCGGGCGTGCTCAGCCGCCGCCCATCCGCCGGGGCCACGGGCTTGGGCGCAGTTAACGCGGCGGTCGAAGCCCTGGCGAAAGGGCTGGCGCTGGAGTTGGCTGGTCGGGCGCGGGTCAATTGCATCAGCCCCGGCATGGTCGCAACCGAAGCCTACGCCGCAATGGCGGAAGATGCACGTGAAGTCATGTATGCACAGACAGGTGACCGCCTGCCCGTAGGACGGGTCGGCCAGGCAGAGAGTATTGCACAAGCCGTGGTCATGGCTATGACAAACGGGTTTTTAAGTGGCTCAATTCTGGATGTCGATGGCGGCCACCTTGTGCGTGATTGAGAATTGACCCATCTCCAACGTTAAGAACAGGGCTTGCCAATAATATTGTGACAGGACCAATCAGGGTCTTGGCTCAGCTTTTCGGCCTCTTCTTCTGACGCGGCCTCGCTCGGATCTTCGAAGAACCCGCAACACCGACATCCGAGTAGGTCCCTCGATTTGGGCTGACAACAGCAACCCGCTTTGAAAGGGGTGGCTTCGGCTTCAGTTCTTCAGGTTCGGCTGTGCACTCCCTGTGTTCTCGAGCGTCAAAGGCCAAGAATGTGTAATAGGTACCGGTGCGTTCAGCTATCCAAGCCCCAGAGCCTGCCCGTCTTTATCAAAAAAATGCAGATTGTCGGTTGGGAAGTGCAGACCAATCTGGGTGCCCGGTGTAAGGTCCGTATCGCCGTTCAGACGGACTGTGGCCTTGTCTTCGCCTCCACAATCCACAATCAGGAAAGTATCTGCACCCAGGTATTCGATCACCTCGATGACGCCGTCAGTTTGACCTTCGCCCGCAGCAGCCACCTGAATGTGTTCGGGGCGGATGCCAAGCTTTGTGGCGGCTGCAGATCGTGAAAACGGGCCGCTGCGGCCGTGCTCAAGTTGGAAACTATCACCGTCGGTCGTGCAGGGCAGGATATTCATCTTTGGACTTCCGATAAACTGGGCCACGAACAGGTTCGCAGGGCGTTCATAGAGTTCGCGCGGCGTACCGACCTGAGCGATCTTGCCGTATTCTAAAACCACGATGCGGTCGGCCAATGTCATCGCTTCGACCTGGTCGTGCGTCACGTAGATCATCGTGCGCTTGAGGCTTTGGTGCAGCTTGGCGATCTCATACCTCATCTCGACTCGCAGGGCGGCGTCAAGGTTGGAAAGCGGCTCGTCAAACAGGAAAGCGGTGGGATCGCGGACGATGGATCGGCCGATAGCCACCCGTTGCCGCTGACCACCAGAAAGGTCTTTTGGTCTGCGTTCCAGGAACGGTCCAAGCTTGAGAACCTCTGCTGCGCGGTTGACCTGTTCGGTGATTTCCGCCTTGGGAACACCGGCAACCTTCAAAGAGAACCCCATGTTCTCGGCGACTGTCAGATGTGGATACAGCGCGTAGGATTGGAACACCATCGTCAGGCCGCGCTTTGAGGGCGGGTGATCCGTGACATCGCTGTCATTGATCTGCAGCGACCCGCGCGAGATATCCTCGAGCCCGCCGATCATGCGCAACAAAGTGGATTTACCGCAGCCCGATGGGCCGACGAAGACGATGAACTCGCCCTCCTCGATCTTGAGGTCCACGCCTTTGATGACCTGGGCCGAGCCGAACCATTTTTCGACTGATTTTAGTTCGATGCTACCCATCAGGCCCTCCCTGCCCAGTGAAGCCAAACCGCTGCCGTCCAAGAGAACGCCTTACCGCCAGCCGGGCTCCCGGTTATTGGATCGAAGTATTCTGCGAAACCGAAGCCCGAGATCAGATCTCCGGTTTTTTTGCGCAACTGATCTGCTTGCTCGGTGTGACCCAGATCCTGCAACCCGAAGCCAATCATCATGTTCATGAAGGCCCAAGTGGGCCCGCGCCAATAGCGGCGCGAGTCGAATTTCGGCATTTCTGGATCATAGCTTGGAACCGGATAGGGCACGGTTTCCAGCGTGGTTTTCAAACGTTTCAGCATCTTGCCTGATTCAATACCGGCATACCAGCACAGGTAAGACGCATTCGATACGCTGCCTGCCATCTCGCCGGTATGTGCGTCGCGCGCGTCAAAGCTGCCCACCTCTTCGTTCCAAAGTGAGCGAGCACCAACTTCCAGCATTTCGATATCCGCGCTTAAGCCTTCAGCTGCCAGGTCAAGCTGCTCACTGATCACCAACAAGTCCCGCGCGGCCCGTAATGTGGTGAAGGTCATCGTCGGATCGGCGACACGGAACGGGTTCAGCGACAGCAGTTCCTGCTGATCCCACCCAGCATTTCGACCGATCTGTACCAGCTTGATGTATCGGTCATAGTCGAACTTTGTCGGGCGGTCCTCGCTGTTTACATGGCTGGTATCGCGGCGTTGATATTCTCCCACATCTGACGCATCCATGCGCACCATAGAGTTGTCCCAGTCAGGCGCGTTGTCGCGACCCGCTTCCCAAGGGTGTGTTGTGCAAACAGCCCCGAATTCATCCAATCGCCATTTCATGATCCAGTGGTGCCAAGCCAGCAGCTTGGGGAATAGCGCCTTCATCCGCGCGTCTCCAAACGAAGTATCCTGTTCCCAGATTTTGCGCGCCATCGTGGCCGCAATGGGTGGTTGGATAATGCCCGAGGAGGGGATTGGACCGTTGCAGCCCCAGACATCAGGACCGGGAAAATACCCCTCGTCTTGCTGGTGGAACAGGATGTGCGGCACCATGCCGTTGTCCCATTGTCCGGTAAACAGCGTCTCGATCTCGGCCCAGGCGCGGTCAAGGTCGAACTGGGCAAATCCAAGCGCAGTAATCGCGCTGTCCCAGTTCCATTGGTATGGGTACAGCCCTTCTGTTGGGATCGTGTAACCGCCGCGATCATTGGCGATCAGGATATTGCGCGCCTCGCGGTCTGGGTTTGTGTGTTGGTTCATCTCGGTCATCCTTTGACGGACCCCGCTGTGAGGCCTTTGGTCATGAAACGTTCAAGCCCCAGGAACAGCGCCATGATCGGAACGGTGGCGATCACCGCACCGGCCATCAGGTGCTGACGGGGAATTTCTGAGGAGTTCAGCATCGTGACCCCTCGGGTCAGGGTGAATTTCGACGGGTCGTCCAGAAGCATGAAGGCCAGCAGGAACTCGTTCCAGGCAATCATGAAGACATAGAGCGAGACCGACGCCAGCGCTGGCAAGCTCAGCGGCAGGGTGATCTTCCAGATCACTGCCAGACGGGACAGGCCGTCCATCAGGCCTGCCTCTTCCACCTCGATCGGCAGGCCACGGAAGTAACCTTGCAGCATGTAAAGCGCGACGGGGATTGTCGTGACCGGGTAGATCATAACGATGCCTAGGATCGAATTGCGCAGACCAGTCAGCGAGAATGCAATATAGATCGGCAGCGCCAGAACGATCATCGGGACCATGTAAATAAGCAGGATCGAGCGAGAGAACGCCTTTTGCCCCTGAAACCGGAAACGAGCCACGGCGTAGGCACCGGGTACGCTGAACAGTAGCGTGATGAACACGGTCAGCACCGAAACATAGAAAGACGTCCAAAGATAGGTGCCGAAATTGAAGTCGCGGAACAATTCAGTGTAGCTGCGGAACAGGGCGGTTCCCTGGGTTAGGTCCACCGAGAAATCCAGCGGGTTCTGCAACAATGCTTGCTGGGATTTCAGGCTGGTCATCACCATCACGTAGAAGGGGATGATCACGATCGCCGTGAAAAAGATATAGCCGAAACCGGTGCAGAACCGGATCACCGCGTCCTCGTATTCATGGCGGGTGAGCTCACCGATCGGTGTTTCCTTCAGAATCGCCGCCATCGACAGATGCATCACGACGGCAATACCGATCACAGTCACCAGCACGGCCTGCATTGATGTGTCAGAGCCGATCAGAACCGGGCCAAGTCCGGTGAGGCTGGACAGGCCCAACAGTGCTGAGATGCCCAGACGCGCGGGCGCGCGCTGTAGCGGGAACCGGACATAGACGAGACCCGCCAACGCGCCCCATATCAGGCTCAGCAAGACCTGCGGCCGGAATGCGTCGCCTGTTGAGAACGACATGGTGATGGCGGCGGTGGTTGCGATCACCACCATCCAGAGCGCGCCCAGAACCGGGCCGGTAACATACCCTTTTCGCATCACAGACCCTCCTCTCGGCTGATGAAGCGGAAGAAGACAAAGCTGAAGGCAATCAGGCACATCAGGATCACCACGGCCACCGCCGCCCCTGCCCCGATGTTCGAGATCGCAAAGGCTTGTTCATAGACATTCACAGTCAGCGTGCGGGTGCCCGCATTGCCGCCGGTCAGCAAGAAGATGTCGTCGAATTTGTTGAACGTCCAAATGAAGCGCAGAAGGAACAGCACTGACAGAATGCCCAACAGTTGTGGGATGCTCAGCAGCCAGAACTTCTGGAACGGCGAGGCCCCGTCCATATCCGCCGCCTCGTACATGCTGCTGTCGATGGATTGCATTCGCGCCAGAATGAACAGGAAAGACAGCGGGAAGTAGCGCCAGATTTCGAACACTGTCACCATGATCAGCGCCAAGGGGCGTTCGCCGAAAAAGTTGATCGGTTCACTGCTCAGCCCCATTTGAACCAACAGTGCATTGGCTGAGCCTGAGAACGGATCAAACAATGTAACCCAAGTGAACGCCACTGCGATCACCGGAGCGACATACGGGAACAGGTAGAGACCGCGTATGAACCCTTGGCCGCGGAAACTTTTGTTAAGCAGCAGGGCCGCGAACAACCCCATGACCAATGCCCCGATGGTTCCGAAGACGGTGTAGAACAGCGTCACCCAAAGCACGCCCCAGAACTCTGACCCATCGAAGACACGGGCGTAGTTTTCCAGGCTGAATTCGAGGTTTGTCAGCACATTGGGGCCGCTGCCTGTGACACCAGGTTCCGACCCTTCGACCAACTCTTCGAACGCGTCAGGGTCGCCGTCAACGGTTACCGGAATACGAATTCTCTCGCGTTGGCCGCCATCCAAGATACCAAAATCGCAGAACAGGTCTTGCCCGTCCAGCACACACGGTTCCGCGATTTCATCAGTGGGTGTCATGCCCTCAGGCAGCACATCACTCAGAGTGACGCCGCCAATAGCAATCTCCTGACTGGAATTGCGAAGGCGATACTCGATCCGCAGATCATCGCCCGATCCACGCAAGCTTTCTCGGACAACCGGCGCAGGTGGGCGCAGGTCGGACAGGGTAAAAGGCTTGAAGCTGATCCAGATGATCGCCAGCAGCGGCAGGATCACAACAAGAGACACGCTTATCACGGTCGGAGCCAGCAATGCCCAGGCCAGGCGCGCTTCGCGCTTGGCAAGAGCCCCGGTTCCGGTCGGTGGGGTGGCCGAAGACATAAGAGACCTCAGAGGGTTGGGTGCAGCGGCGAAAATGCCGCTGCAGTTGCCGGTTGAGACAGAGTTTTACTGAACCTTGGCAAGCTCTTCGTTCATGGCTGCGACTGCGGCAGCAGCGTCAATCTCATCGTCGATATATTGACGAACGACACGGTTGATGGCCTGAGAGTTGATCATCTTCGACGCCAAAGAGAGCTGCCCGTCGGTTACACCCCAGCGCTGCGCGACATCCAAACCTCCGACGATCTCATCAATCATGGCCTGATCGTACAGTTTACCCAAAGGTGCTTTGCGATCCACACCTACCGGCAGTTCCGCCCAAGCGTCGGCAAAAGCTGTTGGATTGTCAGCATTTCCGCGACGTACCGGAAACTTGCCTTCGGGTGCGATGGCCAGAGTTTGCGTATAACCGTCATCCATCGCGAACTTCACAAAGTCCATCGCAGCGTCGGTATCGGCATCACTGGTGATCCCGAAATACCGCACGTCACCCCAGGCAGCACCGTCTGGGTTGGATGGGCCGGAGAAATTAGTGACGATACCCGTCTTTGTCGCCAGCTCGCTCGACGTCGGGTCGTCGGAAATGGTCGGCGGGGCGCTGTCACGCAGACCGGCCAGCTCGTCCAAAATGAACGGCGACCAGATGATCATTGCGGCCTTGCCATCGAAGTACAGCTCGCGGGACTGCTTCCAATACAGCTCACCGGGGGGCGACGCTTTCGAGATCGCCTTGTAGAAATCCAAAACCTCGGTGGTTTTGACTTCGTCCAGCGGTTGGAAGCCGTCGGGACCCACAGGGCTTACGCCGTTGGCAAGGAACACATGTTCCAGAACCTGGCTCATGAAGTTCTCATCAACTTTGGTCGCGGCAACAAATCCGTACATTTCTGGCGGGTTGTGCAGTTTCTCCAAAGCAGCCAACACGTTGGCAAACGAACTCGGGGCATCCAGTCCGGCTTCGTCGAACAGGTCCTTGCGATAGACGACCATTTGAGTCCAGCCATCGACCGGCACGGATGCGGTTTCATCGTTGAAGGCTGCCATAGTCAGCGCACCGGGCGCGAAGGTATCGGCCCCCAATTCTTCGATCACTTCGGTTGCGGCTTCGGTGTCCAGAATACCCGCTTCTGCCCAAGGCAAGGCGTATTGCAGCGGATGGTAGACCACGTCCGGCAAATCTCCGGCCGCGAAGGCAGCAGTGGCACGAGTGCCCAGGTCTGTTTCGGTTACCGGGATGACCTCAACTGTGGTGCCAGTTTCGGCTTTAAATTGATCCGCCATTTCCTGCTGCTTCGCCAAGCGTTCAGGCTGTTCCTCGGTCGTCCAAAAGCGAATTGTATCTGCTTGCGCAGATACCGCCGTCAAGACAATCGCGAGTGATGTTCCAAGCAGCAATCGAGATGCATTTGGTGAATGTTTCATAGGCGGTCTCCTCCCCGGTTATGATCATTGGAATTTCGTATTTTTTGCGCCAGCTCTTCAGGCGTCAGCCTTGGTGGCCCGTCAGATTTCCGTTCAATAAGAACTGCTTCTCTGATTTCGCGTAGATTTTTTGGTTCTTCACCTCTGGTCTGGCGTATGAGCAACGTAGCAAGACGCTCACCAGCACGCTGCGAGTCCACACTAAAGGTCGTCAGTCCTGGATTGACGTATTGGCATTCGGGAATGCCGTCATATCCAAGGATTGAAACGTCTTTTCCGATTTCAAGACCAAGCTCAGCGCAAACTGGATAACACCCTAAAGCAGCTAAGTCGGTCGCAAACACGATCGCGGTTGGCGGGTGTTCCAAATTTAACAGCGCCCGCGCTTCGATCGCCCCTTCTTCGCGTGTCCGGGCACCTTCTCGGATCAATTCGGGATCATCCCGCAAACCCGCAACTTTTTGACCTTCGAGATACCCGTCGCGGCGCAGGTGGCTGTAGTTGAACTTCGGATCACTGCCGACATAACCGATACGGCTATGGCCAAAGCTGACCAAGCGAACGACCGCATTCCGGATTGCCGTCTCACCGGATATATCAAACCATGACATATCATCCATAGGATCCGATTGGCCGTATTCTGTCCGCCCGTATAGGATAAATGGGACCTGCAATTCTTTGAGGTACTTTACCCGCGCGTCGTCCACTTCGGTCCGGGGCAAAATGAAACCATCTGCCTTGCGTTCTTCGACAAGACGTCCCAACACATTGAGCATATCTTTCCCGGACTTTGCCGTGGAAATTGTCATTGTCCAGTCCGACGCACTGGCTGCTTCGCAAGCGCCTGCCAGAAAATCCTGAAGAAACGGGTTGTGCTGGTCCGGTTCTTCGCTGTTGATGACCATCGCAATAGCGCGAACTTTTCCTGTTCGAATAGCCTGCGCGTGACTGAGCGGGCGATAGCCCATCTTTCTTGCCGTGACCTCAACTCTCTTTCGCGTGACTTCTGAGATGTCTGAATACCCGTTCAATGCGCGCGATACCGTGCTCTTTGAAAGCCCGAGATGATCCGCCAATTCGTCGAGTTTCACCCGCCGTGGCGGTGAGGGGTTCCTAGACTGAGATTGGCGATTTTGCAGATTGGGATTCGTTGTCATCCTACTACTTGTTCGCTCCGAAACCGGTTTCGGCAACAAAAAAGTCGAACGACCTCTCAGGTGACTTGTTTGAAACGTTAAACGTACTGTGTTCCGACGTTCACGCCGCCATCCCGGCGCTTCGGTGAGTTGACAAAATCCAGTCTGCCCCGGCGAGCATTCCAGTGGCACGCTATGGTCGCTTCGACTCGGAAATCTGGACCAGGGTTATTCACCATCCGCATCCGTACACCCGGCTTTAGGCAATCATCCTAGGCGCGTTACTTGCACTCGCACCCTGTTCCCACATGTGTCGCTAAATCCGTAACTGTTTCAGCGCGCTTGTTAGCCTGTTCCTAGAACTCGTACGAATAAACGAATAGATGGTTAAAGGCTCGGGGATTTTTCCTTTATCTCTCGACGTAAGCGCTGAAGGCAAATACCGAAGGTCAGCTATTGGACAGCCTGATCGATCAGATTGCACCCGTAGCGAATGGCCGCTTTCCGCCCATTCTTTAGAAAAGCAACGTGTTCTGGCACAAAAAGTAACGGCGCAGCCAGCTCCGCCGCAGTTGTTTTGGGGCCAGCGGGATTTGGACAAGCCAAACGCCTCTGGCCGTCAGGGGTAAGACGCTGCCTTCCCCCTCGGGCAACCCTATTAGACAACACCGTGTCCTCGGCTGAGCCTGCGGGCCGCACCACTATTGTCGAATAGCATTGCCTTGCCCCCATGCATCTCAGTGGTTGGCAGGCCGTTCGTAAGGCGCATGCGCTCGGCATACAGGTCGATGACGTTGACGGGCAGGTCCCACCCCAATGCCCAGAACGCCTCGATCTCGGCGGCAGCGAAGTAGGCCACCACTAGGCTGTTTGGACCGGTCGGGAACGGGGCCTTTTGGCCCAGTTCGTCTCCGAACCGACTCGTGACTTCCCCGGTCCACAGGTCCTTTGCCACAAGACAGATCACACGCATGGTGCCGTCATCCATCGGGATGAACTCGAAGTCGACCGAGATCGGGCGTAGGGGTAGGTACACCGTCTTCACTTCTCCCAGCGCCAGGCTTTCAGAACCGGGTGGCCAATGTCGACAATCAGGGCCTTTCGGAACGCCAACCGCATGATTGATACTAGTTCCACATCTTCCGGCCAGCGTGGTTTCTTGCGTTGAAACTCTGCAATATGCACGTCGTACTGGCCTGCATCGCGGCCCCAAGTCATGCGGACCCATTGGCCTTGGCCGTCAACACAGGCTTCATGCTTGGCTTCTGTAGCCGAGTGCATGTTTCCGTCGATGTCCGCCTCTTTAACCAGCAGGAGTTGGAGCTTCATGTTAGCGGTACAGATTAGATAGCCAGTCATGAATTGCAGGCCGCCTGAACCTTCCAACTCGTCCGCAATATCGAGTGTCAGGTAGTACGGCATCCGTTCC
Organism: Ruegeria sp. CDSB013; assembly: GCF_059611165.1. Lineage (NCBI taxonomy): Bacteria > Pseudomonadati > Pseudomonadota > Alphaproteobacteria > Rhodobacterales > Roseobacteraceae > Ruegeria > Ruegeria sp. CDSB013. Next base: position 33,633 of record NZ_JBXWPA010000006.1, read on the forward strand.
ATATCCTCGCTGGTAGGGTCTATGAAAACCGGGATACCCGGGAAGACGCCGTCATGGTGAACGCGGAACCACACCTTTGTCTTGGTGAGAACCGGTATTGGCGACGGTTGCCGGATGATGGAGGGTCTGTCGCCGGACTTAGCGCGTTCCGCACGAACCTGCTCGGCTTGGGCGAAGACATCCTTGGCGCTTGACTTGCTTTGCATTTTTTAGCGGTTTTGCACGGCTGGAATTTTTTCGAAATTACCTTGGGGTTATTTCGGGCCGTCACAGTTTTCTGAATCGCTCATGATGCACCTACCGCATGAGCGTTTAGCCAGTCGTCAAGATCGGTTGTTTTGTAGACGATACAGCCCGCTATTTTAATGAAACGAGGCCCGTCCGACCGATTGCTTTGCACTCTAAGTTTAGCGAGTTTTGACGTTGATATGCCGCAATAGGCGGCGGCTGCATGGCAGCGGAGGTATGGGGTCGCGATTTTGGGTCAATCCGATCAAGGACGAAATTGCCGTCCTACGACCGTGATACGGCCCAGAGCAACCGTAGCCAGAATGAACGACTGGCGGCTCAATCGCCGCAGCCACCACCGTCGCCCGAAGCACAGTCACCTGCATCTTTGTCGGCAAAAGGGTCATCACTTTCAAAAATCAGCGTCAGCTCACTTCTGGAGGTCAGGCAATTGAGGGTGATCGCAAAACAGACAAGCGGTACGCTTAGCCAAAGCACTCCAAACAAAAGATCGCCACTTTGAACAATGGAACTAGCACCGATGCAAATGAACACCAGCAAGAAGATCAGCATTGTGAAAGTACCAACTCTGTCTTTCCGCTTCCAAATCCCTTTTGGGGGTGTTCCAAACAGGTTCGAATAGGCTTTGACTGTGGCTTTATAGTCATCCAGATGTTGGGGCCCTTGACTGCCGGGGTTGTGGTGTACTGTTTTGCCCAGCTTCTTGCAAAAGACATCCCAATAGTCGCGGCTGTGTTGCATGTGCAAATGCCAAACAAAATCGACCGCGCTTGAGGGGACGTTACGCTCTGGTCGCATGGCACAAAGATACATGAACTTTTGATATTCGGCGATAGCCACATTGGCGGTATCGCGAGAGATGCGGTTTTCGGCCATAAGTTGTTCAATGAATGGCTTGCCCGCAGCATCATCAGGCATTTTATGCGTCTTAATCAGCTCCCATAGCTGAGTATTGAGAGAGGTCATCGGAGCCTCCTATGTTTTCTCTTTTTCAATTTTTGACTAGCGCACAAATATGACAAGCATGTGACACCTTGCCGATCTTCTCGGCATGTCGAAGCACTCACAGATTACGTTTGATGTCCCGTTCTACGTTCGTCATCAAAACTTCCTCCACCCCCAATCAGGGAATTTGCAGGAAGCGTCCAGAGAGCCCGTGAATACCCGCACACTTGTAAAAAGTGCCGCTTGGGACACCACTCGCTGTTACACAGTACCCCCGCAATCAAGCGCCAGATTTGAACCCTCGGAAATGCGGCAGTGATTAGCAACAAAATGAGGGCGCGGATTTGGTATTCATTCTTTCATTGCCAAGCGATTATGTTCAAAAACTAGGGTAGCAACACACTGAGATTGGGTGGTTCAGAATTCAATAGACTTTCATTTTGTGTTGGCTAGAAGACGCACTGCGAGTGCTGGGCAACCTCCTGGTGATACAAGTGTAGGGGATTTTCTCGAGATCGCAGAGAAAGGCACCTGGCGAAGAGATCGAAAAAACATCGCTTGCAGTAGATTCGAAGTCTGCTCGGAAATGCGTCGTGCTTTTTACGCAAATCACTGAATAGTTTGTGGGATTCAGCCCTATATGGGTAAAATGTGCACGATCAAGGCATTGGTTGCGAATACTCGTCACAACGAGGTCAATCTCGGCCTCATACCCAACCAATCTTAGTGCTGCCGTCTTGCCGAGCGTCGCAACGCCGCCGCCATACATTTCTCCGGTATAGCGGCACGTGCCATCACCCACAGCAAGGACTTCAAACTCTGCCATGACCGGAACGTTGCCAGCCAGGTCAGACTTTGCGCCGATAGCTAAATTGACCAGCGCGCCTTCACCTGCCACATGGGCCTGATTTGCACTTTCCGGATCATGGAACAGACCCATCAGTACGCCTTTTACCCCGCCTTCAATCAGTGCCGCCAACAGTCCAGTGGTGTCGGACGTCCCGCCTGCCCCAGCATTATCTTGAACATCTGCCAGAACGACTGGCCCTACCCGACTTTGACCGCATGTCGAAACTGCCTCCTCCAAAGACAACATCGTGCAATCAAGATCTGCTTCCCGGGCCGCAAACAAGTTGACGATTTCTTCAGCGGCGGCGGCGGCGCTATCGGCAGTGGCTGCATAAGCAATGCACGATGGGCCGGTGTCGGGGAAATCCGCCGCCGTGAATCCAAGAGCGATCTCCGCCAGAATTCCCTGCTGCTCCAACCTTGTCGGCGTTAGATAAATTTCATCGAAAGGAGGAGAACCAGTGTATTGCGCATGCAGGGGGATGAGGTAAGGCACGGTCCGGAACGCCTTGTATAGGGCTCCGCCAGTTAGCAATCTTTGCAATACCGGAACGCACCTGGCACCTGTCTCTGCCATATCCAAATGAGGGTAAGTGCGAAAAACTGACAGGTAGTCCGCATGCGCCACCATCCGAGCCGAGACGTTGGCGTGTAGATCCAAACTTGCGACTACAGGAACAATGGAACCGACAACCTCTCGGATGCGGCGCAGAATCTCTCCTTCACCGTCAGCATGGCTTTCGGTGACCATTGCCCCATGGAGATCAAGATAGACGCCGTCGATCGGGCCTGCATCGCGAATACCGTCCAAAAGCATCCCGCAAATCGTCTCAAAGGCGTGATCGGTGACATGCGCGGACGGCTCGGCTGAGCACCACAGAATTGGCACAACCTCAAACCCAGCCGCTTTAGCGGTCGCAGCAAATCCTGCGATCGGTAAGTTCATGCCATCGGTTTCCAACAAGACCTTTTCGCCGCGCAACATTCCGGGCCAGGAATCCGCCATCTCAAACTCGTGCAGACCGGCCTTTGTCACACCAAAGCAGTTCGTTTCATGCTGGAACCCTGCGATCACAATACGCCCGGTCGTCATTTCGTACGCTCGATTACTTGTTCAGCATGCGGCACACCAAAGACAATTTGACCATTGCGGATCGTTTCAAGCACCTGTGTATCGGTCAGGTGCTCAGGAGCGATTAGTGGGTTACGCGAAAGGATAACGAAGTCAGCTACTTTACCCGGTTCGATAGACCCACGCTGATCTTCTTTGAAGACCTGCCAAGCGGCATCGATGGTCTGAGAACGCAAAGCTGACAGAACGCTGATCTTCTGATCCTCGCCCAGTACACGGCCTGAAGAGGTTTTCCGATTTACCGCGCAATGGGCCAGGTGGATCGGACGTGTTGGCGTGACCGATGCATCATTGTGGATCGTGTATCGCACGCCAAACCGTTCTGCTGATGCGGCCGGGGATATCCGCTCGGACCGCTCAGGCCCAAGGAAGGAGTCGTAATGGCGATCCCCCCAGAAATACACATGAGCGGGGAAGAAACTAACAGTAAGACCAAGCTGGGCCATGCGCTTAAGCTGATCATCCCGCAGGGCCTGACCGTGGATGATAGTATGACGGTGATCTTGGCGTGGGTGCGCCTGAAGCGCTTTTTCCACCGCATTAATGAACATCTCGGCACCGGCATCACCATTGCAGTGGCAATGAATCTGCAAGCCCGAACAATGGAGTTTGCTGACATCAGCATCCAGCTGCTCTTGCGAGGTGTAAACCATTCCGCAAGGATGATCTGGGTCCGTCGGCCTGAAATAAGGGGTCGACAGAAAGGCGGTCTGCAGTTGAAAGGCTCCATCCGTGAACAGTTTGCGCGGACCCAGTGTGAAATGCGGGTTGCCGGGCCAGTTCGCGCCGATCCATTGGGTACTTAGCTCTGGCTCCAGACTTCCGACGGGTAGCAGCTCGATATCAATTCCCGGATCCTGATCTGCGGGCAGGCTAGCGAAGTGATCCAGCATAGTTTGCGACGTCCAGGCATTTTGGGCATAGGTCACCCCATGGGTCAGATATTCGTCACGGCAGGCGTCAAAGCCCTGCCAGAACCTTTCGCGGTCGATCAGGAAATCGGTATCGCCCATCTCGCCCATGGCCGATAACCCTTCGATCAATCCCGTTAGGGCTCCGGTTTCGGGATCACGGCCAAAGCGGCCGCCCTCTGGGTCAGGTGTGTGACGGGTTACACCGCGCCTTTCCAGCGCAAGAGAATTGGCCACACCATTGTGGCCCGAGGCATGGATTACCCAGATTGGATGACGTTGCGATACGTCGTCCAACTCGGCCCGCGTCGGCATGCGACCTTCGAAAATAGAGGTATTGTCAATCGACACCCCCATGATCCATTCACCCTCGGGCGTTGCGTTGGCCTTTTCCCGAAGCCTGTCCAACGCCTGCGCCATGGTCCGGCAATCCCCTAAAGGAGGCGACGACAAGTCAACTCGGAACAGCCGAATGAACCCCGGATCCGGGAAATGCCCGTGCGGGTCAATAAACGCGGGCATCAGGGTGCGCCCCTGCAGGTTGCGTTCCTGAGTATCTGCAGGCATGCAAGCGCGCAGATCGGCCTCGGTTCCAACGTTCTTGATCTTGTCTCCTTCGGTCAGAACGGCCTCCGGCGAAGAATTCTGCGCATCCATAGTCAGGATTGTGCCGTTGAAAAAAAGTGTACTTGGCATTGGATTTCCTACTACGACAACGGCGCCAGACAACGCAGCCCGTGGCCGCCGTCCACTTCCCATTGTGGGGTCTGAGTGCAAATGTCCTTTGCAAAAGGACAGCGTTCACGGAATTCACATCCAGAGGGGCGTTTGAGCAGGCTGGGAGGCTCACCTTTTAGGGCGATCCGTTCCAACCGCGCATCCGGATCGGGTTCAGGGTTGGCGCTTAACAGGCAGCGGGTGTATGGGTGGCGCGGATCGCTGAAAATCGTCTCGGTTGTGCCTTCTTCTACCAACCGACCCAGATACATGATGCCCATTCTGTCGGCCACGTGGCGTACGACGCTGAGGTTATGGGTGATGATTACCATCGCCAGACCCAGCCGTTCGCGCAGATCGTTGAGTAGATTCAAAAGTTCACCCTGTACCGACACGTCGAGGCCTGCGGTCGGTTCATCCGCGAGGATCAATTTCGGCTCCAGCGCCAGCGCTCGGGCCACGCCTACTCGCCGCGCTTGCCCACCCGACAACTGGTAGGGATAGCGATCTGCAAAATGCGTGGGCAGATTGACCATTTCCAGCAGTCGCTTGGCTTCTGCATCCAGATCTTTGTCTTTCATACCCTGAATACGGTAAGGCTCAGTGATCAGGCTGCGGATTGTCAGACGCGGCGACAGGCTTCCCACCGGATCCTGAAACATCATTGCCATGTCTTTACGCAGCGGACGCATGACACGTTCCGGCGCGCCGCGAATTTCCTGGCCCTCAAAAGTGACTGAGCCGTCTTGCGCAGGCGCAAGACCCGCAATGGCGCGAATAACAGTCGTTTTGCCAGAACCGCTTTCGCCAACCAGCGCGTAAGTCTCGCCGGGTTGCACGGTAAAGCTGACACCAGCCAAAACATTGACTGGGCCATAGCTAGTTTTAAGGTCCACGACGTTCAGCAAGCTCATGTTGTGACCTCCTCGTGGTTTAGCCAGCATGCGGCGTGATGGCCTTCTTTCAATTGATCCAACGGCGGAACTTCGGTGGCGCACCGTGCCATCGCTTGATCACAACGATCGCGGAAGATGCAGCCACCCGGTAGGTTGGCCAGATCAGGCACTTCACCGGGAATGGTCGGCAAAACACGCGCTCGTTCTTTGATATGACCGGGGTCACATTCGATCAGGCGGCGTGTGTAGGGGTGTTTTGGGTTGTGAAAAATCTCACGTACGTCCCCGCTTTCGACAACCGCACCAGCATACATCACCACCACCCGGTCACAGAGTTCCGCGATCACGCCCAAATGGTGCGAAATAAACAGGATGGCACAGTGAAACTCGCGCTGCAGCTCTTGCAGGCGTTCGATGATCTGCACCTCTAACGTTGCGTCCAGCGCTGTCGTCGGCTCATCCGCGATCAAAAGGTCAGGTTCGGACATCAATGCCATTGCAATGGCGATCCGTTGGCGCATCCCGCCCGAGAATTCATGCGGATACTGCTTTAGGCGCGCCTCGGGATCAGGAATGCCAACAGCGCCCAGCATCTTGGCCGCGTGGGCCAGCTTGTCCGCCTTTGACTGTTTGGAGCGGTGCTGAATGTCCAGCATCTGCTGCCCAATGGTCAAAACCGGATTGTGCGTTTGCATCGGGTCCTGAAAAACGATGGAAATGTCCGCCCCGCGCAGATCGCGCATATGTCGTTCGGAGGCCTGCAGCAAATCTTGCCCCTTGAACCTGATCTCTCCTTCGCGGAACCGCGTATTAGGCGCTGTCAAACGCAGGATAGACGAGATCAGAGTGGACTTACCGCAGCCGGATTCCCCGACGATGCCAACGATTTCGCCCTTGTTGACGTCGAATGTAATGTCCCTCAGAGCTTTGAGGTCACCACGGCCTGTTTCGTAATCGACGCTGAGGTGGTCGATTTCCAGAAGTGTCTCGGTCATCGCTGCTTCCTCAGTTTCGGGTCAACCACGTCGCGCAGGCTTTCGCCCAGAAATGTGAAACCAAGCGTTGCCAAGATGATCGGCAGACCCCCGCCCACCACCAGCCACGGCGTTTGACGGATCAGAGAATAGCCATCCTTAAGCAAAGCACCCCAGCTGGGCGTCGGGGGTTTCACACCCAGCCCCAAAAAGGACAGGCCCGCCTCCAGCGCGATGACTGTCGGGATATCCATCGCCGCCAGCACAGCTAGAACGCCGATGATATTGGGCAGCATATGCACGCCTAGAATGCGCGCCATGCTGGCTCCCATCGACCGCTCGGCCAGAATGAATTCAGAATTGCGCAGGGTCAGCGTCTGGGTCCGGGCCACGCGCCCATAGGTCGGGATTGAGGTTGCCATGACCACGAACACCACAGTTTGCAGACTGGGTCCGACAAGAGCCACAACGGCCAAGGCGAACATCACCGTCGGAAAGGACCGGATGGTATCGAAGAACAACATCAGAAGGTTATCCAGCCATTTCGGCCCATACCCGGCAATCATGCCCAATGTCAGGCCAATCGCCATTGCACCGAACACGGCCGGCAATGCAACCTTGAGCGCAACCTGCCCCCCCGCGATGACCCGCGAAAACGTATCGCGCCCCAATTGGTCTGTACCCAGCAGATGTGCGGCGGACGGTCCTTGCAAGCGGGATTTGATATCCATCGCAATCGGATCATATGGAACGATCCAATAGGCGAAGATTGCGCAGAACACGATTACGCCGACGATGATCAGGCCCATAAGTCCAAGCGGGTCACGGGCGACGCCGATGATAATCTGCCCAAGTTCGGAACGAGATTTTTCCATAACGCTCCCTCCTCAATGAGCCGTGCGTGCGCGTGGGTCGAGCAACGCATTGATCAGGTCTGCCAACGCGGTCGACACCACGAACAACGCCGTTGATATGAGGACCGAACCCATAACAATCGGGTAGTTTCGGGTGGTGATGCTATCGATCACCAGTTTGCCCAGACCCGGTCGGGCAAAGACAATTTCTGCAAAAACGGCGGAGCTGAGAAGAAAGCCCATCCCTACCCCGATCACGGTAACGACCGGCAAAATGGCGATCCGCAGTGCATAAACCATGACCACGCGACGCTCGGCGATCCCAAAGGCGCGCGCGGTGCGCACATGGCTTTCGCCCATAACCTCGAGCATCGAAGCGCGTACAAGTCGAGCAATATAGCCGACCCAGCTGAGGCCGATGGCAAAGGCTGGCAGAACCAGATGGTCGAGGCGGTCCCAGAACCCCTCTCCGGCACCGATGGCGGGAAACCATTGCAAATGCACGGCGAATACCAGCAGCGCTAAAAGCGCGACAACAAAGGCCGGGGCAGCCACGAAGCTGACGGATATTGCGGCGGCGATCCGGTCGATCAGCGTGTTGGGATGCGCCGCCGCATAAGCACCAAGTGCAATACCTAGGCTTGCAGACCACAGGATTGATGCAAAAATCAGTTCCAGCGTGAACGGCAATTGCTGGAACACGATATCGGTCACGGAACGGCCCGAGAAAACATCGGTTCCAAGGTCACCCTGCAAAAGGTTTCCGTAAAAGATCAAAAGCTGTTTCCAGATCGGTTGATCAAGCCCCAGCGCCGCTGTGAGTTGGGCCTGAAGTTCGGGCGTGGCACGCGGGCCCAGCATGATCTGGACCGGATCGCCAGGCACGGCGCGGATCATCAGGAACATGACGGTGACCGCCACGAACAGGATAAGCAGCGACAGCCCGAAGCGACGGGTTGCAAAACTTAGCATGGCCAACTGGCTCCTTGTGGCTTGATGGCGTTCAATTTGGCACGGCGAGCGTTATGCGCCCGCCGTACCCGGTCGACCTGGGGAGGTCAGGTCGCCTTGCCGAAATAGCGAAGCAACGACAGGCCATCTGGCCGCAATGCGGGAATGACGCGAGCGCTGTGAATAACCGGCGTTGCCTCATGGGTGATGAAGCGATAGGCGCCGCTTTCTTCCATTAGATCCTGCGCGCGCTGATACATTTCCGCCCGCTTTGCGATATCCGTTTCCGCAGCCGCAGTTTCGTGAATTTCGTTGAATTCCGGGCTGCTAAAGCGTTCCCAGTTCCATTTTCCGATCTGTTCAGGCGTGAACCACGACGTCGCATAATACGGATCTGGGGTCATCGAAAAACGGTTCAAAACGAGCTGCAGGTTTTCATTGTCGCCGGACGCCCAGAATGCACCGGATTCCAAAACGTTCACCTCAACCGTGATCCCGATCTGCGCCAATGTCGCCTGAATGATCTGAGCGGTTGTTGTGAAGGTCGTCTTGTTCAACGTGTCTAGGGTCAGCGTGACGTTGGTTTCACCGGACTCCGCTAGCAACTGCGCCGCTTTTTCAAAGTCTGCCGCGGGTGGCACAAGCGAAGAGGACCGATGCCCAGCAAGACCCGGTGCGATGATGCCGGTTGATGGCTCAGCAGCACCAAAATACGCCGCCTCCAGAATGCTGGGGACATCCACCGCGTGCTGAATCGCCTGCCGCAGTTTTTGATTTTGCAGCTTTGGATGCTCAACGTTCATGCCCATCCAGACATAATAAAGCGACGGTTTCTCGACCAGCGATCCACCATTGGGAACCCCGGCACGATACCGTTCGACCGAACCCAGCGACACGCGGGTGACGTCCAGTTCACCGGCCTCAAAAGCGATCTCGGCGGTGTTTTCATCATCGATCGGATAGATCTCGACGGTGTCCCAAGTGGGCGCGTCCCCTTTCCAGTCGGGGTTGCGCTTAAGAACAGTCTTTTCCTTGGGCGACCAGCTGTCGCGCAGGTAAGGACCGGATTCCGCAACCGGATCAGCGCCGATCCGGCCACCGGCGGCTTCGACCGCGGATTTCGACACGATGTTGCCGGTAATGTACGGAAGGGCGATCGACCAGATCGGTGCGAACGGTTTGTTCAGTACAATCGTGCCTTCACGCTCACCGGTCACATCCACATGGCTGAATGGCCCCAGATCGGGCTTGTTCGGACTGTCGGTCGCGTCGTCCACGATCCGTTCCATGCTGAACTTGACGTCCTCGGCTGTCATGGCGCCAAATCCATTGGTGAACCCGATATCGTCACGCAACGCGAATTTGATATGCGTCGGATCGACCTGCTCGATCATCGTGGCGGCATCCATCTGCCAGCCCCATTCCTCGCCTGGTTTGTACTGGATCAGCTTGTTGTAGATCGAGGCATGAACCTCTTCTTCAACGACACCAACAGAATGGGCTGGGTCCATGTTCTGCGCATCGCCATAGGCTCGCACCCGCAGCACGCCGTCATCTGCAGCAAGCGCACGGTTCGCCCATCCCATCGGAAGCGCCGTAGCGGCCCCAAGCGCCGTTGCACCTTTCAGGAACCTCCGCCGACCTACATTGGCCTTTGTCCATTCGATCTTCATAGTATCCTCCCTTGGATTAAGTCACAGAAGCCCGCGCGGAATGGTTTCGGACCATTCCTTCGTCAAAACTTCGATTTCATCTGCACCTTCAGTGGCGCTTAGTTTGCGGTAGAGATAGAAATTTTGCGTGTCGCAGGTCATCCGGCATTCGGTTGAGATGGCGACCTGCCAATCCGCTCGTTCGAAGGTGAAATTCCAGGCGGTCTCGAAACATGCGGATGCCGGATCATCGGGGTGAATGCCGTAGTGCATGCGCACGTCGCTACCGACAGTCAGATCATGGTAGGGATCGCGCGCTTTGCCATAGTCATCATATGTCTCCAGAACGATCCGACCATTGTCAGTCATGATGCGTTCGGATTGCGCGGATGGCAGACGCAATTGTTCAGCAGCAAGAACCGGATAATCCTGCGCCGGGCCAGGTTCCGAGGCTTGAACCTCGTGCGTGACGCCGCGCACCGGCAGATGCAGGGCGCATTCCTGTAAGTGCAAAGTCACCTCGGCCGAACGGGGCGATGGCCAAACGATCGGCCAGTACGACGTCGTCAGCGCGAGTCGCAACACGTGACCCTCGCGCAGATGATGCGCGCACTCATTTAGGGCAATCTCGGCCTCATAGATTTCACCCGGTTGCAGGGTTTCGGGCGCTTCGTGGCTGCGGTAGTGGCACAGGTTCAACGGACGATAGCTGATGCGCTGCGATACTCCTTCGGGCGAGACATCGCACAGCCTTGCGACAAGCTGGGCAACGGGTTGATCCACCGAGAACCGGAATTTTAGCTTTGCGCGGCCCAGCAGTTCCAGCGGGGCTTGCAGCGGTGCGCTGTCAAAACACACCGACAGGGCATCATCCCTTGCCTGGTCGCCTGCAAGTTCATTGTCGATCCGCATGCCAGCGCAGAAATACCCGCCTTCCCCGCCGACATGACTGGGCGAGGCTATTGAAACCGTATTTGCCGCCGGTTCCTGCGAAAACCCGCCGAGTGTCAAATGCCAGACCTGTTCGGACACGTACGGCGACGGCCAGGTGGTTTCGGCAATCCAACGACCTTGCCGGGCAGAGTTGTGCGCCGTCGGATTAAAATGCTCCTGCATGTACGTTCGGTACGCGGGCAGGTCCTCGGCCCCATTTTCCTGCCCCTTCAGCCAGCGGTCAAACCAGCCGATCACTTCGGAATGAAAGTCTGCAGGATCAAGTTTAGAGATGTGAGGATAACGGTGTTCCCACGGCCCGATGATGGCTTTGGTTGGCACCGTCAGACTTGCCGCCAAAGCCGGGGGCGCATTGACATAAGCATCTGCCCAGCCGGTGATTGCCAAAACGGGGGTTTGGATCGCAGACCAATCCTCGCAAACCGATCCATGTTTCCAAAACGCGTCACGCGTTTGATGGTGCAGCCAATCTGCGGCAGAGAATGGAACGGTTTTTAGCCGAGCCAGCCAGTCCTCTCGCCAGTCTGCACGAAGGTCCGGATCAGCGGGGCGGGTCAAATAGGCAAACATCTGGCTGCCCCAGTTCATGTTGTCACTCAGCAGGCACCCGCCGATAAAATGGATGTCATCCGCATAGCGATCCACGGTCGAGGCGACGCTGACAACGGCCTTCAAAGCAGGTGGTTGCCGAAAGGCCAGTTGCAGGCCGTTGAATCCGCCCCACGATATTCCGATCATCCCGATATGACCGTCGCACCAATCCTGCGCGGCGATCCAGGCCAAGACCTCTTCACCATCGCGCAGTTCCTGCTCGGAGTATTCGTCGTCGAACTGCCCTTCGCTGTCCCCGGTGCCCGCGATGTCGACCCGGACGCAGGCATAACCTGCGTCGGCAAATACGGTGTGTGTCGTTTCATCTCTTGGCGCGGTGCCGTCGCGTTTGCGGTAAGGCAGGTATTCCAGAATTGCAGGGGCGGGACTGGATTCGGGCAACCAGATGCGCGCAGCCAACCGTCGCCCGTCGGCGAGCGTGATCCATGTGTTTTCGATAGGTTCAATTGGCATCTGGTCGCTTGTCTGTTGCAAAGTGATGCCGAAGAAGAAACCGATTTGCAGATAAAACAAATTGTGCGATCTTGCGCGAACTGACGCGAATTGTCGTGATATAGCGTCAGAACGCGAAAGGTTTTGCCTATGTCAGAGAATTTTTCTGCCAACCTGCGATCATTATGCGCAGAGCATGGGAACATTTCGCAGATTTGCCGAGATATCGGCGTCAACAGACAGCAGTTCAATCGCTACCTGAACGGCGCCAGCCTGCCGTCTGCTCACAACATGCGCCGTATTGCGCGTCATTTCGACCTGACAGAAGCCGACCTATTCGCGGAAACAGCAAGTTTCGAACGAATGCTCAAGCGTGCTCTGCCACAAGCCGGGAATACACCTACGGACGCGTTTCTGGGCCCTTTTCGGGGCCAGCAAAAAAACCTGCGACGTTACGTAGGCTTCTATCATTCCTATTTCTGCACGCCGTCCTGGGAAGGTAAGATTTTTTGTTCCCTGATCCGAATTCAGGAAAGTGACGGACTGTTCACTATTCGATCCCGGGAAATTGCCACCTCGCCAGACAAGAGCACACACCAGATTTCGCGTTACTCTGGTCTAGTGACGATGCGGGGTAACAGGATATTCGTGACCGAACATGAGCTGGCGCGCGAAGGCAGCGTCGCCAATACGATTTTGTATTCCGCACACCGCCAGCAACTAAAATATCTGCGCGGCATGACCATGGGCGTCGCCTGGCGCCCATACCCGCACCCCTACGCAGCCAAAACAATCTGGAAGCGCTTGCACGAGCGCGTATCAGCACGCGAGGCCATTGCCTCCTGCGGTATCTACCCTGCCCAAAGCAATAGGATCGATCCAACTGTCCGGAAGCACCTTTACGAGATTTGAAGCGCCGAAGCGACACAAGCGGCGGCACATTTTCTTTGGTGCGGCATCCAATTCCGGTGGCAATTTTTGATCCAAGGTTCGCGAAATCTGATGTGTCGATCAGCCTGATAACGCGACTTCATTTCCTACCGCTCTGATTCCAGGATTTGAAGCCTGAGATAATTTAGCGCCAGCTTTGCAAGAAGGCCCTGTTGACGCCATGGCATGAACCTTCTCCACTGCTTTAGCCAACACTAACCTAGGATCAGGACTCGTTGTTGCTTCATAGCTATCAACCTTGAAAAGTTCTCACCAAAGGCAGAAACCGCTACGATGTTCGGAGGTCTTCACGCTTTTTGCCTTTGATGGTTCCATGCCCCATCGCTAATTCTCTACAAGATTGGGCGGCAGCACTATTGGGATCCAAGCGGCAATCGACTGGGAATACGCAATTGAAAGGCTTTGGCTACGAGAGGGGCTGAAAGTGCCCCTAAAACAACCGATGAAAGGACGGCTCTGGCTGAATCCCTCTCGGGACATTGCGTTGCAATGCCCTGCTGGGCAATGGATAGGTCGCGTGTTCGGCTGGATGGCGCTTAGTAGCTGGGGGTATCACCAGTACCGGTTGTCGGCTTTCCAAGAAGGGGTTTTGTCTCTACGTCCAATCTGAGCGTCGCCAAGGCTCATAACATGAATTTGCCTGGGAAAAGCCCGCCTAAAAACCTTCGAATAAGTTCCGCAGAGCGTCGTCGCGAAAACATCTGCATATCGGTCAGGTAATTTACCCACATACCTTCCAGCAAGGCCAGAGTTCCGCTGGTGGCATCATCCACCAAGTTCGGATCTTGCTCGTTTTGTTGGGCTATCTCCAAGAACGCACGCCGCAAAGTCTCGACAAGTTTGGGGTCCTGAGTGCTGCTGTATCGGGCAATACCTGGGTGTGAACTTGCGATGCCTCGGAATGCATGCCAGATTTTCGTACTTCGTGGATTGAGCAAAGCTTCGGACAGATCCGCCTCGATCACAGCCATCACTCGGTCTTCGGGCGATGCATCCGAGCCCAGATCGGTCATTTTGTCCATCTCGGCATAATACTCAGTACTGAAATGCTGGGCCGCAGCGGTCAGCAAATTGTCCTTCCCCCCGAAATGCAAATGGATCATTCCGCGCGACAGACCTGAGCGCTCGCAGATGCGACTGACCGAGGTATCGGTGACTCCAATATCAGCAATAGTATCCAGTGTCGCCTTGATCAGAAGCTGCCTGTTGGCTTCTGGATCGCGCTTCGAACTACGCTTTCTTCCTTTAGGATCTGTCACTCTATTCAATGATTCCATTATCTTAGGGTCTTCTCATATGGGCCGCTCACAGGGAGATTGACACGAAAGGCCTTTCTGGCGCAACATTAAATGGACGATCGTCCATTAGCGACTCGTAAGTACCGAGATGGGAGATAGGGTGATTTTTCGTAGCGAAGCGTCCCGGGGTTATACCCTCAGCGCACCAGCCACGGCATACGTGGGATTTCTGGTGGCGGCGCCTTTGGTGATCCTGATTGCCTATTCGTTCTGGACCCAAACCTACGTAACGCTCGACAAGACACCGACGTTGAAAAACTATAGCGACGCGTTTGCTGATCCGCTGGTTCGACACTTAATGCTAAGGTCGATCTGGATTGCCGGAGCAGTTACGGTAGTCACTGTCGCATTGGCCTATCCCATTGCGTACTTCATCGCGATGAAGGCCCGGAAAAAGACCATCTGGCTTCTGCTCATCACCATTCCGTTCTGGTCCAGCTATCTGCTGCGCGTATTTGCCTGGAAACTCATCCTTGGGTTCAACGGGGTGATGAATTCTGCACTGCTGATGCTTGGTCTGATTGACGAACCGCTCGACTTCTTGCTTTATAATGAATTCGCAGTCGTGCTGACGCTTGCTCATGCGTGGGCCCCTTTTGCGATCCTGCCGATCTATGTCTCGTTGCAGAAGATCGATCCAAGTCTGTTGGAGGCCGCCACAGACCTCGGCAACAGCCCTTTGCAACGCTTCATGCGGGTGACGCTGCCGCTGACGATCCCGGGGATCATTGCTGCTTGCCTGATCATCTTCATTCCGACTGTCGGCGACTACGTAACGCCCGCACTGGTCGGCGGATCGGACGGGAAGATGATTGCCAATCTTATTCAGGTCCAGTTTGGTGCCGCAAACAATTGGCCGCTCGGAGCTACGCTGTCACTGATCGCAATGCTGTCGGTTGGCTTCGTCGCCATTGTCTTTGTCATTACCGCCACCCGGCTTGGGAGGCGGATCAGATGAAACGTCCTTCGACCCTGACAGCTTACGCTTTCCTGTATTTGGTTTTTCTGTACCTGCCGGTCCTTTTCCTGCCCTTGTTCTCGTTCAACAGCGGTACAATCGTTGCCTTTCCGATCAAGGGCTGGACGCTGGACTGGTATCGGAAGCTGGGCGAGCAGGATACGTTGATCCAGGCCCTTTGGAATTCGCTGGGTGTCGGCACGGTCGTCGCACTTCTATCCACCGCTATGGGGCTTTTTGCTGCTCGTGCCTTTGTTCGCTATCGTTTTCGGGGTCAGCGTGCAGCTGAAGGACTGGTGATGCTGCCTTTGGTTATTCCGGGCATTATCGTGGCTTCGTCAATGCTGGTTCTGTTTCTGTTTCTCGGTCTCAAACCATCTCTGCTCACCGTTGTTCTGGGCCATACGTTCCTCGCCTTGCCATTTTCCGTTTCGATCTTGAAGTCCGCGTTCGATGACTTCGACGCGTCGCTGGAAGAGGCATCTTACGATCTGGGCGTCGGCGTGTTCGAAACCTTCCGCCGCGTGACACTGCCGGTCGTTTCCCCCGGTATCATAGCCAGTATGCTGGTCACTTTTACGGTTAGCTTCGATGAGTTCGTCCTGGCCTTTTTCCTGTCCGGCAACCAGCCAACCCTGCCGGTCTATATCTGGAGCCAGATCCGTTTCCCCGCCAAGCTTCCAAACGTTTTGGCCTTGGGCTCTATCCTGCTGCTCACCTCGGTTCTGCTTTTGGTACTGGCCGAGTACTTCCGCCGCCGCTCATCCGCATCAGAGGTCCGATGACAGACAGAAACATCATAGAACTCAGGGGCGTCGAGAAACGCTATGGCACATTCCTGGCGGCCAGCGGGATCGATCTCGATCTCAAAGAGGGCGAGTTTTTCTCACTCCTCGGCCCCTCGGGATGCGGCAAGACTACGGTATTGCGGATGATCGCGGGTTTCCAGGAACCGACCGAGGGCACTGTGCTGATCGACGGTCAGGATATGGAAGGTGTGCCTGCCAACAACCGCCCAACAAACATGGTCTTTCAAAGCTACGCCATCTTCCCGCACCTGAACGTCGGGAACAACGTGGCCTATGGATTACGGGGCAAGGCCCCCAAGGCAGAGATCGACCAGCGCGTAGCCGAAGCCCTGGAAATGGTCGAGCTAGGAGGTCTTCAGGATCGCGGCGCTAGTGAATTGTCGGGTGGGCAGCGGCAAAGGGTGGCGCTTGCCCGCGCGCTGATCATGCGACCCAAAGTATTGTTGCTGGACGAGCCCTTGTCAGCACTCGACAAGAAGCTGCGCGAACAGATGCAGTTTGAAATGCGCAACCTGCAGCAATCGCTTGGCATCACCTTTGTGATGGTCACCCATGACCAATATGAGGCGATGACCATGTCCGATCGTATTGGCGTGATGTTCAATGGACGGCTCAAGCAGGTGGACACACCAACCACGCTTTATGCCCGGCCTTGTGATCAGCAAGTGGCCAGTTTCATCGGTGAGATGAACATTCTACCTGCCCAGTTATTGGGCGAATCCGGCAATATGTTGTCGATCGATGCAGCCGCCTTCGGGCGGATTGAGATTGAGAGAAATCCCAACGTTGCGACCAGCTCTAAAGACATGAACATCGGTATTCGCCCGGAACAATTGGAAATCGCTGCTGAAAAGCCCGAAGACTATCCATCAACGGTTCAGGGCACTGTCAGCAACGTCGCTTTTTATGGCGAGAACATTCACTACCACATTCGGGTGGCGGGAGCTGAGAAACCAATCTCGGTCTCAGTTCCAAACTATTTCCACACGGTCGATTTCAAACGCGGCGACGCAGTTTGGCTGGGGCTTCAGGGGGCAAGCGTGATCGATCTAGGTACAGACACAAAGTAAAATAGTGGGAGGATAAAATGAGACTTCAGGGAATTGCGGCCTTCGCATGTGCGACGGCGATAAGTACGGGAAGTGCCATAGCAGGTGGCGCCGATCTGACGGTTTTTGACTGGTCGGGATATGAAGATCCCGGGTTCTTTGCCAGCTACATGGAAAAATACGGGAATGAGGCACCAAGCTATTCCTATTTCGGAAGTCAGGAAGAAGCCTTTACGAAACTAAGTTCGGGTTTCACGGCTGATCTGGCGCATCCTTGTTCTGACGCGGTCCGGAAATGGGTCGCAGCCGACCTGATCCAGCCGCTGGATGAAAGCAAACTGACCAACTGGGCCGATGTTCTGCCCGAGATCAAGGAAGTCGACGCCATCGTCCTAGACGGCAAGCTTTACATGTTGCCGTTCGAGTGGGGGAACACGGGCCTTATCTACCGCACCGACAAAATCTCAGGCGATGATATTTCGCTACAAATGCTGGCGGACCCGGCCTATGCAGGCAAGATCGCCGTCCCGGATGCCGCGTCATCTGCGTACGCCCTGGCTGCGCTGGCCACTGGAAACGCCGACGATTATACCAATCTGAGCGACGAGCAGTTCAAGGAAGCATCTGATTTCCTGCGCTCGATCCACCCGAACATGCGCTTTTACTGGTCCGATGCGGGTCAATTTGATCAGGCCATGACCAGCGGTGAGATCGAATTGGGTTGGGCCTGGAACCAGTCAGAACTGAACCTGATCTGGAACGAAGTGCCTGCCGCGATGATGCGTGATGTCGATAAGGGCATCGCGACTTGGGCGTGCGGTTACGTGCATCTGAAGTCTTCCACGACTCCGGTCGATCAGGTCTACGATCTGTTGAACGCGCTCACTGACCCTGCCAGCGGTCAGTACATCATCGACAACTGGGGCTACCCACATTCCAACGCAAAAGCGTTCGAAGTTGCCGATCAGGCCAACATCGAAGCCTATGGTTTTGCTGACCCTAAAAGCTTCTTCGAAGGCAGTTTGTTCTTTGATGCGGTGAATCCCGAGCTTGAGGCGAAAATGCTGGCAGAATTTGAACGGATCAAAGCCGGCTTCTAACACAACCACTTTTCCGGGGCCTTACGGCTCCGGATCCCAGATACAGGAAAACGCGTGAACATGTCGAACGCGAACCCATATGCTCTGCTTTTTGAACCGGTTCAGATTGGACCAGTCACAGCCAGAAATCGCTTTTATCAGGTGCCACATTGCACCGGGCTGGGGCATGTCCGACCGCGGGCGGATGCCGCCGTTCGTGGGATGAAAGCCGAAGGTGGGTGGGCGGTGGTTTCCAATCAGGAGACCGAGATTCACCCAACCTCAGACCTGTCTCCTTACGCCGAGGGGCGGCTATGGGACGGGCGCGATGTTCCCGCATTGCGGCTGATGACGGATGCGGTACATGCGCATGGTGCGCTGGCAGCTATCCAGCTGGTGCACAATGGCAACCATGCGCAGAACCTGCTGACCCGGGCTCCGGTTCTTGCACCTTCCGAGATGTCTGTCGATACGACGCATCCCAAGCAGGCGCAGGCCATGGACAAAGCTGATATTCGCGAGTTCCGCCGCTGGCACCGCGAGGCCGCCCTGCGCGCGAAAGATGCCGGATTTGACATCATTTACGTCTATGCCGGACACAACATGACTTTGGCGCAACATTTCATGCTGCCGCATATGAACCAGCGTAGTGATGAATATGGCGGGTCGCTTGAAAATCGCGTGCGCCTGACACGCGAACTGCTGGAAGATACCCACGAAGCTGTAGGTGACAGCTGCGCTGTGGCGCTCCGTTTTGCCATTGATGAGATGGTGGGCGCTGACGGCATGCAGGCTTCAGAAGAAGGCCGTGCCGTGGTCGAGCTTTTGGCCGATCTTCCTGACCTATGGGATGTGAATGTAGCCGACTGGTCCAATGACAGTGCGACAACCCGTTTTCAGCCAGAAGACGGATATCAGAACGCGTTTCTGTCGCACGTCAAACAGATCACACGGAAACCTGTGGTTGGTGTCGGTCGCCTGACGTCCCCCGACATGATGCTGTCGATGGTCAAAAAGGGAATTGTCGACCTCATCGGAGCGGCGCGACCTTCCATCGCGGACCCATTCATTCCCAAAAAGATTGAAGAGGGTCGCATTGACGAAATCCGCGAATGCATCGGCTGTAATATCTGCGTCTCATCTGACAATCTGGGCATCCCGATCCGTTGCACCCAAAACCCGACCATGGGCGAGGAATGGCGGCGTGGTTGGCACCCCGAGATCATCGCGCCGAAAAAGAGCAACGCGGATACTTTGGTTATTGGCGGTGGCCCTGCTGGTCTTGAATGCGCTACGCAGTTGGCAAGGCGAGGATATCAGGTGACCTTGGCCGAAGCCTCAGCTGAATTTGGTGGACGTGTTGCAATGGAAAGCAAACTTCCCGGCCTCGCGGCTTGGTCCCGCGTCGTCGATTATCGCCTGAATGATCTGAAGCAGCGCGGTAATGTCCAATTGTTCACCAACAGCAGGCTTGATGGCGATCAGGTGGCAGAGCTTGGCGTCGAACATGTCTTTGTGGCCACCGGCAGCCACTGGCGTACCGACGGCATGGGCCGTAGCACGCAGCGCCATATGCCTCAGATCGAGCAAACCGCCAAAGTGTTGACGCCTGATGATATTATGAACGGCCTTTTGCCCCCGGATGGCCCGGTGATGATCTATGATGATGACCACATTTATCTGGCAGGGGTAATCGCCGAAAAGCTGGCGACTGCAGGATACCAGGTGGTCTTTGTCACGCCGGAGAGTTTGGTCTCTGCTTACGCCGTAAATACTTTGGAGCAGCCTCGCATTCAGGCCCGCCTGATCGAACTTGGCGTCGACATTCGCTGCAATCAGGTGCTGACGACGATAGAAGGTGATGTGGCGCGCATCGGGTGCGCCTTTACCGGACGCGAAACGGATATTCCGTGTGCCTCGACAATTCTGGTTACCGAGCGCCACCGAGAGACAGCGCTTTATGACAGCTTGCACGGGATCGGTTTGAAAACCCTCGAACTTATTGGCGATGCCGCGTCTCCGGGGTTGATCGTGGACGCAGTCTTCGCAGGCCACCGCGCGGCACGCGATTTTGAACGCCCAAAGGCAGAAGCAGACAAGGATTGGTTTCGCCGCGAGATAATCGATTTGGAGGATACGTGATGAACAGCCGACCGTTTGAGTTAGATGCTTTGATGGCCTCGCACCAGTACGGCCACGCGCTGCCGCGTGAATTCTATACCTCGCAAGACATCTATAACTATGACATTGCCCAGGTCTGGAACCGTAACTGGCTTTGGGCCGGGCATGTCAGCCAAATCCCAAACCCCGGAGACTATTTTCTGTTCGACTATGGCCCGGAGAGCATCATTATTGTTCGCGACCGCGAAGGAGAAGTTCGCGCTCATTTGAACGTCTGTCGGCATCGGGGATCTCGCGTCTGCACTGAACAATCCGGCAACTCCCGTGTTCTTGTTTGCCCGTATCACGCTTGGACATATGAGCTATCGGGGAAACTTCGTGCGGGCCACAACATGGGAGAACACTTTGACCCATCCAAATTCGGGCTATTTCCCGTTCAGGTGAGTGTCTTCAAAGGCCTGATTTTTGTCTGTGCCGATGCAAACACGCCATCGCTTGATCCTGTCCTCAGCCAACTTGCGCCTTTGGTCGAACCCTATGGTTTAGACGACTTGAAAATTGCGCATACGGCGTCATTTCCGGTTCCAGCGAATTGGAAACTGGCGGTTGAGAACTATCTTGAATGCTACCACTGCGGACCAGCACACAAAGAATACTCTCGCTCTCATAGCCTGAAATCGCCACAAGACATGGCTGGCTTGGTCGAGCCGCTGAATGCAAGGGCTGTAGAAGTCGGGCTGACGCCCGATGAATTGGCGCTTGTTGGCGAGGCTGCGCCCACCCCATTCACCAGCGGGTACTATCGGCGCTACCCGCTTTACCAAGGTTACAAAACCGGCAGCAAATCGGGCGAGGCGCTTGCGCCATTGCTTGGAGCGCTGAAAGGCTTCGACGGTGGCGCAACTGACTTTGATATTGGTCCATTGAATTGGTTCCTGATCTATTCGGATCACATGGTGGGTTACCGCTTTGTTCCACGTGGCCTACAGGAAACCGACATTCAGGTGGTCTGGCTGGTTCGCGCTGACGCCGAAGAAGGCCAGGATTACGACAAGGAAGACCTGACCTGGCTTTGGCATGTCACCTCTTTGGATGACGAGCGCATCATTCGCCACAACCAGTCCGGCGTGAATTCTCAATACTTCCAACCGGGCCCCTTGGGCGAAATGGAAACCTCGATCCAGGATTTTTACGATTTCTATTTCACCATGATCAGCCCGGAACCAGAACAAAGGATGGCCGGTAATGGCTGAGGCAAAATCACGCCGTCGCGGTGGTGGTGGGCGCGCCGCGCGCATAAAGGTGCAACAGGCGACCACGGGCAACGAGGCCGTGCGTGGAGGCTTAAGCGGCGGGCGCTATAAGCCGTTGACCCAATCAGATATGGAGAACATCCACCAAGCGGCCCTGACCGTTCTGGAAAACACCGGCGTCACCGACCATTTCCCGGAACTGCTTGATCTGGTGCTGCCCAAGGGCGCGGTGATGAATGACCTCAATCGACTGTGCTTCCCCCGTGCCCTGATGGAAGACATTCTGGCTGGTGCTGCCAGGGAATTTTACGTCCATGCCCGCGGAGAGCGTGAAGGCAAAGACGACATGCATTGCAAGGCAGAGAGTGTCTATTTCGCCAACTCTGGCACCGCCGTCACCACCTTCGATTCCGAGACCAAAACTTATCGCCCTTCGGTCCTGCGCGATGTTTATGATTTCACTCGCCTGGTTGACCGTTTGGACAATATTCATATGCTGGGCGACACGGTGTTGGCCACCGACGTGACAGATGATTTCGCTCACGACATGAACACCATATATGCGATGCTCGCAGGTAGCCAAAAGCCTGCCTGTCTGACCTTTCGCGACCGCAGCCATATCCCGCACGCCATCCGCATGTTTGATTTGGCTCAGGGTGGTGAAGGCGCTTTCATGAAAAAGCCAAGCGTCATTTTTGGTGGCTGCCCCATGGTTTCGCCCCTGCGGATCGGTAAGGAAAACATGGAAATCCTGATTGATACCGCCAAGCTTGGTCTGACTGTCGATCTGGCCGTGCCTCCTCAGGCCGGGGCCACAGCCCCCGCGACGCTTGCGGGAACACTGGTTCAAACCGTGGCCGAAACACTGGCCTGCGTTGCCATTGTAAACCTCATTACGCCGGGCTGCCCGGTCTGTTTTGCCGCCTGGCCCTTCATCACGGACTTGCGCAGCGGGTCGTTTACCGGCGGCAGCGGTGAACAGGCTCTCATCGGGGCAGCGGCCATTCAGATGGGCAATTTCTATGGCCTGCCCACATCCGTTGGCGCAGGCATGACCGATGCCAAAATACCCGACGCGCAATACGGGTTGGAAAAGGCGCTGACCTTCACACTTGCCGCACATGCCGGTGCCAATCGCCTTTGCGAGTTTGGCGGTATGATCGGCAGCCTGATGGGATGCAGTTTTGAAAGCATGGTTATCGATGACGAAGCGGGTGGTATGATCCTGCGATCATTACGCGGGATAGAAGTCACAGATGAAACCATGGCGGTGGATGTGATCCACCAATGCGCCATCGACCCAGGTCATTTCCTCGGCAACCCACACACGCTGAACTATATGAACACCGAATTTGTCTACCCGCGGCTCATGGATCGTGAGCGTACAGATACATGGGAAAACGAAGGCAAAACTGATCTATTGGACCGCGCCCGTGACAAGGCCAATTCCATTCTCGACAGCCATTTCCCCAACTACTTCGGCGCTTCAGACGCTCAGGTGCGCGAAGAGTTCCCAATTGTGATGAGCGCAGAAAGTATGGCCCGCCGTGGATAATTCTATCGCCAAGCACTGGGACAACGACCATTTCCTGCACCCGTGGGAAGGGATGGCAACTTTGGGCGAAAACGACCGCACTTTTATCGAAGGTGCCAGCGGCATCCATGTGGTGAACGAAAAAGGCGAACGCTTGATCGATGGACCGGGCGGCATGTGGTGCACCCAGATCGGTTATGGGCGCGAGGAGATGGCCGAGGCCATGGCTGAGCAGGCTCGGAACCTTGCCTATTTCTCGCCCTTTAACAACTCCAACTCGACTGCCGCGCGGTTCGCACGCGAAATCGCCAAACGGGCGCCGGGCGACTTGAACAATGTCTTTTTTACCACTGGCGGTTCCACTGCGGTGGATACGGCCATCCGCTTTGTCCACTTTCGAAACAACCTTTTGGGTCTGCCCGAGAAAAAGAAGATCATTTCAAGGCAAAAAGCCTATCACGGAAGCACTTATCTGGCGGCCAGCGTCAGTGGAAAAGAGCGTGACAGGCTTTGGCTAGACAAGGCGGATGACCTCGCACATTTCCTGCCTGACGTGAATCCGCTCTACCGTGCAACTAGTCAAAGCGAAGAGAGCTTTCTGAAAGAGAAGGTTTCCGATCTTGAAAACGCCATTGTGGCACTTGGTCCAGAAAATGTTGCCGCTTTTATCGCCGAACCTGTTCTGGCATCTGGCGGCGTGATCGTACCGCCAAAAGGATATCACGAAGGCTGCCTAAACATCTGCAGGAAGTATGATGTTCTATATATCTCGGACGAAGTGGTGACAGCTTTTGGGCGATTGGGTCATTGGTTTTCGTCTGATGCAGTTTTTGGCATTCAGCCAGACATAATCACCTGTGCCAAAGGAATGACATCCGGGTATGCACCTATGGGCGCCGCGGTTATCTCGGATAGATTGATCGCCGACGTTGCGGGAAAAGATGCTACCTTTTCTAATGGTTACACCTATTCTGGCCACCCGGTCAGCGCGGCCGCTGGTCTAAAAAGTATGGAAATTATTGAACGGGAACAGCTTCTCGAACACGTTCGGAACGTCGCTCCGGTATTTCAGGATCAACTACAGCAGCTGCGTCAGATTGACATCGTTGCCGATGTGCGCGGGATGGGGTTGATGGGATGCGTTCAATGCTCAGTTGATGGTGATCCCCGGAGCGACCTGGGATGCGACTACGAGATTGGCGGCCAAATCGATATTGAATGCCAGAAACGTGGGCTACTTGTTCGACCTGTGATCAACATGTGTGTTCTTTCACCGCCCCTAATGATTAGCGAAAGTGAAATTGAGCAGATGTTTTCTGTCTTGCGCAAAGGGCTTGAAGCGACAAGTGCCTGGCTCGGCGGGATCAGGGACTAATGAAATGCGTGCGCCTTTGTTGTGAATGTCCAGAGATCGGGATGCCATTGAAGCATTTGAGCTTAGAGCTCAAGGTCCGTTTCTCCAATTGAGCGTTTGGGTCAAGCTCGATTTCCTTGATTGTAAGGGGCCATATTCACTCTTCCGGGTCACACTTCTCTTCGCAGTCTGGGTGATGCCGGACGACTCACTTCGTTTTTTACAATTGCCTGGGCCACAGTCGACGGCCGTCCTTCCCAACGGGAATTGAGTAGCCGAACGCATGGAGTTGTTTTGTATTTTCTAATCACTTGTGAACTCACCTAAAGCTTGAGAGTTCATGATGTCTGTTTCCTTTTGAAGGCATCATAAGCTTCTAGGTGCTAGTTCTCACGAACTCTCTCGTCGCGCTCGTTTTCAGCGCCTGTGCGAATGGTCTCTCAGAAGCGCGAGAGAATGCACATAAAAGGAGTTTTCGGCATGTTTCGCCGACCGGTCAGAGTTTTCACACAGCCTCCGGACAAAGCTGCTGTCGGTTAAATGGTTGCTTGTGACGGGTCTATGGCCCAAACCGGACGTTCCCAGCTGAGCTTTGCAAATCCCGAGTTGCTTAAGAAAGCAAAAAAGTCCGTGGCGAAGGCTTTGCCAAAGCCCCGTTCGGGCCAACCATAGACGCAGTTTAGATGAATTCTTCGCCACAACTGAGGTCTTGCGCAGGTCCATCCCTTCGAATCTGGCAATTCGACCGAATGACTGCAAACTGAATTTAGTGCGAGAAACCACCAATGCACTCAATTCAGGACATCAGCGATTGCCCTTATCAGGTTCAACACTTCATAAGTTTCACGGTTTATTTCGTAAACGTAGTTTCCGGCTCGCACGTAATATCCATTGCGCCGTAATCCCCACCGGCTAGGATTATCGACTCGGGCATACCCATCATAAATGTAGTCCCGACGACGGTATTTTTTGGCCTGTCCTGGCGGTACGAACGGGACCGCTTTTTTCGCCAAGCCTGGTGGACAAAGTCCGGATTTGGATTTCACTTGGATTGGCGGGTAGCGCCAACTCCACTAGCTTGCCCTGTGTTATGGCTCCACAAACTGGGATTTGCGTTGGCTGGTGACGCACCTTGTGCGGTCAGTGCCAGCGCCAAAACTCCAATAATTTTTTTCCTAACGAGCACCTTCTCTATCTTAACAGCCTAGATATGAGTTTGAATGGGTAATGGCGAGTTCATCAGCGAAGAGTCGCTTTCCTGTACGATAAATTGCTTACGACCTGAGACCATGTGCTGAGATTGTGATCGCATGATCCAACCAAAGTGCCAGGTTAGGGTGCTCTTCGTCCACCTCGTCGCCCGCTTAATCCTTTGTCTTTATTTCGCGAACAACATTAACCGAACGTGAACAATGTGTTCTCAAAGTGTTCAATCAAACTGAGGCATAGTGCTCATGTTGGATCGAACGAGTTGTAAACCGTTTGATCGCTGACAAGGGGAAACGCATGATTAAGTCTGCCTTTGTGACTGAAGAGTCCAGCCCAACAACTGTGATGCAAACCTCCGGCAAAGTTGCCGTGGAACGTTTGTCAACCACAACAAGGTCGAGCAGTGGTCGCTTCCCTCCTATAGAAAATGCACTGACAGAAATCGTTAAAAACAAGCGGCTTTTTGAGGCACATAACAACGTCTGAAGACAGTTCAGCAGACTCTCAAACAATTCCCGATATTCGTCCTAAATATTGGAATTGATAACTAAATCCTGCTCCGGTTTGGGGCGGGGTTTCTTTTTGTGCGCCCTAGGGAAATTGACGCAACCTTTGGCGAACTCAATGAACTTCGGGCCAGCCGCTTCTCACTCTTGGGAAACATTTGGCTGGCCCGGCGCTGAGTGCTTCCGTGAGTGGTCAGCACTTCGAATTGATTGACGGGAAGAGGCTGGGATCTTTCGTTACAGACCCAACAACGCTTTCACCTCTTCTTCAACTGCGTCGGTGACGGGTTTGTTGGCTGCGGCTTCCAGCGCTTCTCGCTCAGCCAATTCTTGTTCATCAACCAGATCAACGAGTTCTTGCACTTCTTCGGTTGCTTCTTCGTATTCAACAGCAGCTTGTCGTTCGTCGTTCAGGTCCTGTGCTTCTTCGACCGAACTGTCTAAATCCGCACGTGCTTCTTCGAGCTGTTCTTCGATTTCAGGATCCGTTCCACCGGCGTCTTCGAGCGCCTGTTCAAGGTCTTCGACCCTCTCTTGATTCTCTTGAACGTCGACCAGAGCTGTGCGCAAGTCTTCTTCTATCTCCGGAATAGTCCGCTCTGGAGGTTCCAATCCGGCGAGTTCTTCCAATTGTTCCGCAAGCTCCTCGCGCAGCGGCTCTCCGGCTAGAACGGTGTCTCGGTAATTGGCAATTCGACCGACACGGGAATTGGGTGCAGCGTTTTCTAATGCAGTTGCGTTGGCATTGGCTGCGTTAAGCGCTCCTAATTCGGACGGGTGAGCGCCGAGAAGCGCCGCCATACTGTTCCCTTTGGTTCGCACGGCCGGGCGGATGGACTCTTCGACAACCACGGTTGTTGATGATTTCGAATATGTCCTTGGCTTTTGCTTACCGCTATGAGCGGTCGTGTTTTTCTTTGAAGTGTTAAACGTTCTAGTCTTACCTTTTCCGCTGAAGATATCCTTCAATGTAAAACGACCGCTATTCCCAGAAGCAGAGCGCGAGGATTTTGACTTCGAGTTTCCAAAAATGGACTTCCCAGCACTTCGCCCACTCCGGCCTTTGTCGGCATCTTTCTTTCCGCCTTTGTTACCGGCAGAACTGTGGTCGCTACGGTCTCCTTTATCTGAGTTCCCTTTGCCGCTGCTATTACCTTTTCCGCCGCCGTTTCCTCCAGCGTTTCCATTATCGGCGCCCTTGCCGTTTCCGCCAGCGTCACCTTTTCCGCCGCCGTTTCCTCCACCTTTACCGTTTCCTCCGCCATTGCCTTTACCTTCCTTAGCAAAGGCTACATCCGGCGCGGCGATGGTGGCCACGATGGCAGTTGATCCCAGCAACGCGATTGCCAAGGTTGATGCTTTTAACAGTCCAAAATTGGTGGTTTTCATAACAGCCTCCTCAGTGGAAATCAGCGGACGTTAATTCTTTAAATCGGCTCTCTGTGTTCCAAAGTCTCGATTCACGTACGAATCTTCAAAGTTCGTTTCCATTTAACTTGAGGGTGCTTGAACGCAGGGCTAACTGCTTGTTCATCATCGGTTCATGTCGAAAGACGTAGCCTCTAGCCGCGAAATACGAGGACGTTCATGCGTGCGAAGGTGATCTTGATTGTTGCAAGTTTGCTGGTTGCTTTGCCCATTGGGGAAGCGGCTGCCCAGACGCGCGAGCTCATGCAAGGTGAACTGCGCAAGGCGACCTTGACCGGCGGCACCATCCGTTTGAAACGGGTTATCAAAGGCGTCGAGAAAGCCTTTGGTGGCACCCCCGTTGATGCGCGCGCGTTTCAGGCTGATCAAATTTACTATCGCATTCTTGTCAAAAAGCCCGATGGAAAAATTGTCAGTGTAATTGTGAATGCCCAGACCGGAACGGTCGTTTCCAATCGATCCAGTGTTGGTCGACAAATATCGAAAGCAGCGCGTTCGACACCTGCTGACGTCAGCAACAGTCGCAATACTTCTACGAGCCGTGGAAACAATGGCAACGGAGGTGGCAACGCTGGTGGCAACGGGAATGCTGGAGGCAATGGTAACGGTGGCGACAACGGCAATGCTGGAGGCAACGGCGGCGGCAATGGCAATGCTGGAGGCAACGGCGGCGGCAATGGCAACGCCGGTGGCAATGGCAACGGTGGCGGCAACGGTAACGGCGGCGGCAATGGCAACGGTGGCGGCAACGGTAACGGCGGCGGCAATGGGAACGGCGGTGGTAACGCAGGTGGCAATGGCAACGGCGGTGGGAATTCTGGCGGGAACGGCAAAGGCGATCGTTAAAAATAGTGCTTAAACTAATGCCGTTGCGACTGTAGCTTTTGAATATGAGAGTACTTCTGGCTGAAGATGAACCGCAACTATGCGAGCAGGTTAAAAAACTTCTAATTGCGGAAGGCCGTGTTGTAGATGTGGCCAACAATGGTACAGACGCCCTGCACCTGGGTGCGACAGAACCTTACGACATAATCATCCTCGACATCGGGTTGCCAGAACGCGACGGTATTTCTGTCTTGCGTGAATGGCGTAGTGCAGGCGTTAAGACGCCTGTTTTGATCCTGACGGCTCGCGACGGGTGGAGCGAGCGCGTGGATGGCCTGGATGCCGGCGCTGATGACTACATGACCAAGCCGTTCCACATGCCCGAGTTGGCAGCACGTGTGCGTGCAATCCTGCGCAGACAAAGCGGTCAGTTGAACCCTGTGATCGAAATGGGGGATGTCTCGCTCGACACACGAAACGGGCGCGTCAGTGTTGGTGGAATTCCTGTGGTTCTGACCGCGCAAGAGATCGCCGTTCTTACCTACCTTGCTCACAACATGGGACGCATGGTTTCGCGCACCGAGTTGTCAGAACACATTTACGAATACGACGGCGATCGGGATTCCAACACCATTGCTGTTTTCATAACCCGGCTGCGTAAAAAACTAGGCTCTGAACTTATTACGACTGTCAGAGGGCGCGGCTATATGATCGATACCGCCTGATGTTGTCGCTTCGCCAACGCGCGTTGCTTGGCGGCCTCGCGACTGGCGCCCTTTCTGTGGGTGTCGGAACGCTCGTTGTGTTTTCCTACATCAATACCCGCGTCCTGGAACAGTTTGATGAGACGCTGCGCGACAGGCACACGCAACTTATTGTCGGCCTGAGCGCAACCACAGACGACCCTGAGGCTCTGCGTGATCTCATGTTCGACCCGGCCTACGGAACGCCGTACTCCGGCAGGTATTGGCAAGTGACGGATGGCAGCGGCGCCATATTTACGTCCGCATCGCTCTTTGACGAAACAATTTCCGAACCTGCTGGCTTGAGGGAAGAGGCAGTCGTCTGGAACACCGCTGGCCCGGATAATGAGGCCGTGCGAAGTGTGTTTCAGAAGATCACGTTCGAAGACGGAACCGAATGGGGCGTGACTGTCGCTGAAAGCAGAGGAGAGCTGATCAGCGAACGCCGGGCCGCGCAGGACAACTTGCTGCCGGTTTTTGGATTGGTTGGCTTGATCGGAGTTGCTGGTTCATTGATGTTGATGTCTGCAATTGTCGGTCCTCTCAGGAAGCTGCGCGCAGATGTGGCGCATCGCTGGGACAAGGGAGACGATCTTAAGCCGGAGGGCTATCCGGAAGAAGTTTCGCCACTTGTCGAGGACCTCAATCAATTGCTGCACAGAAACCGCGAGATTGTATCTGGTTCTCGACGGCAAGCGGCTGATTTGGCGCATGCGCTAAAAACCCCGACTGCGATCCTCCGAAACGAACTGGCAGCTTTGTCGGACAACGGAGCAGATACCGAACCTGCCGACGACGCGTTGAACAGGATCGATGCTCAGCTCAAGCGCTCCCTTGCACGCATGCGTGCGTCAAACACCGCTGAACTTACATACTCTCGAACTGATCTTACTCATTCGGTTAATAGGCTATCCAGATTGTTCTCGGTCACGGCAGAGCGTGAAGGAAAATCTTTAACGACAGAATGCGAGAGCGGACTTCAGGTCCGAATGGACGCTCAAGACATCGAAGAAGTGATTGGAAACCTCCTCGACAACGCTCTGAAATGGTGTCGGACAAGAATTCACATAGCTGCCAAACGTGTTGCGGGCGGTATTGAGATTTGCATTGAGGATGACGGACCTGGAATTCCAGAAGATGCACGTGAAGGGGTACTGCATTCCGGAGGGCGGCTGGACACTTCTGTTCGAGGAACCGGTTTAGGTTTGGCCATAACAGTTGACTTGTTGAACGCTTACGGCTGCAAGCTAACACTGGATACATCCTCTAGCCTCGGCGGCTTGGCTTGCCGGATTCTAATTTCAGGAAAGACACAAACATAAATAGCCGAGACCAGTCCCTAGCTTCGGGCAATCGAAGTACAACTCATTTGAGAAGAATGGGAATTCGAACGACTTCGACACTTCTCGTACGGGGAACAGTGTGCGTGTTGGCCGCGACTGCGGAATCGTAGCAAGATATAGAATAACGGGCGCATGTCACAGGGCGAACTTTGCAAAGCCCGGTTACTGCGCTTCACTGTTATTCGAACAGCATGCACCATCTTGTCGGTTTTTGACTCATTGCGGCCTTGCGCCAACGCAGCAATGCCGTTGCGCCAGGCAGGTTCACGCTGCACGTCTTGATCCTTAGCGCGGAGTAGATCGGGCCAACGCCAACTAGACCTGTGATGAGCGGGATGATGCCAATAAGCCCCACATCGTCTGAGAGCCGACAAAGGTCAAAGACAGCAACACAAGGTCAAGAATGATACGCGTGCGCGACCAAGTGTTCCTTCATTTCTGGACATCATTAAATCCTCCTTGGTTGATTGATGCCCAATTCTAACCTTTTACGTCGCCGACAGACGGTGACAGAGTCACCGCTAACCTGCGGCAACATGTTCCAGTTCCTTGCGATCAAGTATGGCGATGCCGTCCTCATGCTGCTTTACCCAGCCTTTCTTCGCGAACTCCGCCAATCTGCGGGACACGTAGGCGCGGCCTGAGGCTGTTTCGCTTGTGAGTACGGAGTGGGTTGCCTTCACCCTGCTGCCTGAAGACGCAAGCCTTATCAAGGCCTTGGCGAGTCACGCATCGAAGTTCGTAAGCGCCACATCTTCAATCAACTGCTGTTGTTCCGAAAACCGCGAGGAAACGGACAACATAATCATAACTCGGAACTCAGCGTCCTCGGCGAGCTTCTTTCGAAACTCGTGAGCTAGCACGATTTGCCCGGTCAAGTCGGTCTCTGCAACACCTTCGGCACCGTAGGCCTCGTCCCTTATCAGGCATGATAAAATCTAGAGGCATACGTCGGCCGGCGTGACACGATATAGGACCACTTCGCGTCCGCTCGGGCCTGTAAGCGTTACACGACTTGATCCCTCTGACAGAATGATGAAGCCTGGACATGCTTGACCTGGTTGAAAGACTGTTGCGCCACATGGCGCGGCAAAACTGCGGAAGACACTCATTCTCGCAAATCTCCCAATTTCCCGAAGATTAGAAACTTGTGAATTGATCAATTCAAGCCGGATCGCCTTAGATTCTTCTCGTGTGCAGTCTGGGCTCAGTTTTGCCGTTCTCCGCAGCAATCATAATTGATTGGAGCAGCCCAATGCGAACGTTTCCGACTGGACATTGCAAACTTGGAAAGTCAAAAATTTAAGAACTCGAAAGTCTCAGTTGCATAAAATCACTTAGCAAGCGCTTCCGATATGCGTTCGACTAGTGCCTTCTGAACTAAGGCAAACCTTGGAGTTTGCGAGATTTCTTCTAACGTTGCGACCCACAGCGGAACCTCGAACTTAGGATTCACGTCCTTCGACCGCTTAAGGCGGGTATCCACGTCGCCAAAAAATGACGGCAAAAAGGTTTTACCAGCTCCCGAGGCCGCCATCTGCTGTAGCACCAGAAAACTGTCTGCTCCATTGGTCATTTCGTCGGCGCTTACATTCTGCGCCAGCCATTTGGCAGGAAGTGAACGACTCAACGCTCCGTCTAGCCTCATCCACTTGCGATTGGGGCTACCATCGTCATAGACACCGAAGGACAGCGTTCCTGCACGCTCTCCGATTAACCCTTCCCCGAGCTTTATCGAAGGGCGCACAGCAATGTCTGCTGTCAGTCGGGAAAGATCATGGTGGCTGTTCTGGCTTAGCAGAGTCAGGTTCAAACCTGGGTAAAGGAGTGAGATTTTGTTGAGTATTCTTGGGAGAACAATCTGACAAAGACTATCAGTCGATGTAATGCGCACGTGACCCATTGGCGAGCGATTTGCTCCGACAACCGCCCGCTCCACCGAAAGCACCGCTTCTTCAACGCTTTCCATGGCTGAAAAGATCGCACTGGCTTCGGGGAGAACGGAATATCCTGACGAACTTTTCTGAAAAACCACGCAACTATTGCGTTCTTCGAATGCGGCCACCCTGCGCAAGACTGTGGCGTGCGTGACGCCCATCGCCGCCGCCGCCGCGTTCAACGAACCGTATTTGCTTACGGCTAGTGCGTACCGAATGTCATCCCAGTTTTCATTGTTCATAAATTAACAAGTGACGACCAATAACAAACAATTACAAGAAAATTCGTTCAAGCTAACATTCGGAGCATTGAACAGGGAGACACATCATGATGAAGAAGTTCTCAATCTTCGCGGCAGGTCTTTTGTCATTGGTCGCCATTGGCACAGCCATCGCCCACGAAAGTGAAAACCCGGCTGTGAAAGCTCGAACCTCAATCATGCAACTCTATGCCTTCAATCTTGGTACACTTGGCGGCATGGCCAAAGGCGAAGTGGACTATGATGCCGAAGCCGCAACACGGGCTGCAAACAACCTTGTTGTGCTAACGCAGATCGACCAATCCGCGATGTGGCCCCAGGGATCTGACAATGTGTCCGATCCGTCCACCCGAGCGCTGTCGGCAATCTGGGAAAACTTCCCTGACGTTGGTGCGAAAGGGCAGGCCATGGCAGATGCCGCTATTGCGATGCAGGCTGCGGCTGGCCAAGATGTTGATGCCCTGAAAGCGGCCATGGGCGATCTGGGTGGAAGCTGTTCGGCGTGTCACAAAGCTTACAGAGCACCGAAAGACTAATCGGCAGATAGCTGTGAAGCGGATTTTCCTATTTACCGCTTTCGTTGCACTTTTGGTTGGGTTGGCCGGTTTGGTTCTGACCCGACCACAAAGAGTGGAGCCGTCTCAACTCGACGGTTTGAACCCAGATCACGCCAGAGGTGAAATCGTGTTCTACGCGGCAGGATGCGCATCCTGTCATGCAGCGCCTGATGCAGTTGGCGAGGACAAGCTCATGCTCTCCGGTGGTCGCCGGTTTGAGACGGATTTCGGCACGTTCACTGCCCCCAACATTTCCAGTGACCCAGAAGTCGGCATTGGGTCCTGGTCTGCCCTGGATCTGGCCAACGCCTTGATCCAGGGGACCGGACCCGAAGGGCAGCACTATTTTCCAGCGTTTCCCTATACATCTTACGCCAACATGTCAGCACACGACGTCGTTTCGCTTCACGCATTCCTCGGCACTCTGCCAGCAGCCACAACTGCAAGCGTTCCGCATGAGGTAGGTTTTCCTTTCAATGTTCGTCGTGGATTGGGGGGATGGAAACTGTTGTTCATGACGCCAGGTTGGGTAGTCGAAAGTGATTTGACCGACCAACAAAGACATGGCAGGTATTTAGTCGAGGCGCTGGGTCATTGCGCTGAATGCCATACCCCGCGAAATGGTCTAGGTGGTATAAAACGAGACCTTTGGCTGACGGGCGCTCCAAATCCAAACGGGAAAGGTCGAATCCCCGGCCTTACTTCAGACCAGCTTGATTGGTCCGAGGCTGACATTGCCGAGTACCTCAAATCTGGCTTCACGCCGGATTATGACAGTGCTGGTGGAGAAATGGTGGAGGTCATCGAGAACACGTCTCGCCTTACAGATGAGGACCGTTTGGCGATTGCCGCGTATCTCAAAACTGTTCCTGTTTCGTCGACGAGGCTTCCATCAGAGTAACGTCGTTGGCGCCATGCAGGGGGACCAGAGGCTGTCGTCGGTCGCTGTTAGGAAGCCGCGGGGCATATTCCCTTTTCACCAAACACCTGTTTTACGTGCTGAACACCGGAGTTCACCAGTCACCCGAGTTTCTGATCATGATTGACAAAGGGTCGTGGCCAAATGACACAAAAAAATCGCTCTTTGGTCCATTCCAATATCCATTGTGGTACTGGCCCTGTAACTGCTGACCTGGTAGCTGACGGGCTCGGTGGCGTTGTTGTCAGACGCAATGGAATCAACTGTAAACGTCGTTGCAGCGCTGCTGGCGTATTTTGCAGTTCGGATTTCCAATATACCCCCTGACGAAAAACACCTCTTTGGTCACAAAAAGGCCGAGTATCTTTCCGCCGTCGCCGAGGGCGTACTGATTGTGCTGGCGGCATTCTTGATCATCAGAGAAGCTGTGCTGGCACTCCCAAACCCGCATCTTGAGTATGCGTCACTTCTTGGAATCGTTGTCAATGTCATCGCAACTGGTGTGAATGGCGCATGGGCTTACCCACTGTTCGGAAATTGTGCGTTTCCTTGCAAGCCATGGTGAGAAAATTTTACAATTGAACTTGAGGAACCACGCATGTGTTGATGCCCTTCCGTCCATTGGCGTAAGGAAGTTGATGAGCTCGTGCTCAAGGGAAACTGAACGTTCTGTCGATCCAGCGCCGGGAACCTGAAACTGATACGTACTCTTCGCAAAGAATACCTCCGCTTCCCTCAAACCGACACGTATAAGGAAAGAGCACTAAATGACCCAGACCACTGATACTAATCGCCGGATCGTATTGAATGAGCGCCCCAGTGGCGAGCCCGACGCCAGTACGCTCCGTTTGGAAACCGCAGATATCCCTACGCCGGGCGCAGGTGAAATGCTGGTCCGCTCACATTACCTGTCGCTCGACCCCTACATGCGTGGGCGGATGAACGACGCTAAATCCTATGCCGAACCCGTAGCAATAGGAGAAGTGATGACGGGACAAGTTGTAGGGGAAGTCATTGCTGCAAATCTCGATGGTTTCGAAGTTGGCGACTTTGTCCTCTCAAACAGTGGGTGGCAAGATTATGCAATCTCCGATGGTCACGAGGTCATCAACATGGGTAAATCTCCCCAAAACCCGTCTTGGGCTCTTGGGATACTTGGGATGCCTGGCTATACTGCCTATGCAGGGTTATTGCAGATAGGCGAACCAAAACCCGGCGAAACCGTTGTTGTTGCCGCAGCCTCCGGCCCTGTTGGAGCCACCGTGGGTCAGATTGCCAAACTCAAGGGTTGCCGAGTTGTCGGGATTGCTGGTGGGGCCGAAAAGTGTGCCCATGTGGTCGAAAACCTCGGTTTCGACGCCTGTATTGATCATAAGACCGCCGATTTTGCCGACCAGCTGCGCGCAGCATGCCCCGATGGGATCGATGTCTACTTCGAGAATGTTGGTGGCAAGGTGCTTTATGCTGTTTTACCCTTGCTCAACCCCTTTGCCCGTATGCCAATCTGCGGCGTGATTTCGTGGTACAATTTGACGGATCTACCCAAAGGTCCCGATATGGGACCAGCAATAATGGGCACCTTGCTGAGGCAGAAGGTGAAAGCACAGGGTTTCATCATTTTCGACAGCTTTCCAATATCGCTTTACCAAGAGTTCACACGCGATATGACAAGCTGGATTCAGGATGGTGCGGTTAAGTACCGCGAGCACATGGTGGATGGGTTGGAGGCTGCACCAGAAGCCCTGAACCAGCTACTTCGCGGGGAGAATTTTGGCAAAATGGTTGTGAATGTTGGTGCCTGAAGAGGCCAAGGAAAGTTCTAACGAACAAGTGCCAATCGATTTTTTGGTTGGCACTAATAGTACTTAGGGTCAGGACTCATAGCCAATAGATGACGGTAGCCGCCAGTGCGATGGCTGAGAGGAAGACGTTTGGGCACCTGTCGTATCGGGTTGCCACTTGCCGCCAATCTTTCAGCCTTCCGAACATGATCTCGATCCGATTGCGACGTTTGTAGTGGCGCTTGTCGTACTTCACCGCTTTCTTCCGGTGCTTCCGGCCCGGGATGCACGTGCGTATACCTTTGTCTTTCAACGCTTCCCGGAACCAATCAGCATCATATCCGCGATCCCCAAGCAGCCATTCGACATCTGGCAGGCTGCTCAACAATGCCCGTGCGTCGATATAATCGCTGACCTGCCCGGCCGTCACAAACAAGTTGAGTGGGCGTCCCTTGCTGTCGCAGATAGCGTGCAGCTTCGTGTTCATGCCACCCTTGGTCCGACCGATCAGGCGTCCACGCCCCCCTTTTTGACGCCCAAACTGGTCGCTGTGCGGTGCGCCTTCAGGTAGGTCGCATCTATCATCACGGTCTTATCTTCGCCGTGCTCAGCGGCCAATCCGGCCATCATCCGGGCGAAGTTGCCCTTGCCGCTCCAACGTTTCCAGCGGTTGTAGAGCGTCTTGTGCGGGCCGTATTCCTTCGGCGCATCGCGCCAGCGCAAGCCATTGCGATTAATGAAGACTATCCCGCTCAACACCCGCCGGTCATCGACGCGGGGTTTGCCGTGAGACTTTGGGAAGAAGGGCTCAAGACGCGCCATCTGGGCGTCGGTCAACCAAAACAGATCAGACATGTTCGCCGCTCGTTTTTCGAACCGTGAATCACGCAACCCCGCAGAAATCAATGGGTCCTGACACTAGAAATTCTATCTCTTTCAGAACCATGCCACATCGCAACTAACTTCATTGAGCCGCTTGGCGCTCTTTCTCCGGCCAAAACTCATCCACCACAACATATGCGATGATTACAAAAAAAGCGGCGCTGGCAACTTGCAATACGCGAGTGATGCTCTTGACGTCAGCCTCGTCTGAAAACGGTGCAACCGACCCGCCATATACAATCAGAGCCGTTGTAATAGCGGAACCGGCGGCGGCGGCGAGCGGGACTTTTGACTTTCCAAGTGCTCCGAGTGTTAGGCAAAAGAAAAAACACAGCAAAATGGGGGTGAGAATAACCGGAGCTATTACGTTTATCTCATAACAAATGATGGATACTGCCGCCCCAAGAAGGTTTGCCGTCAGCATAGCTTTTGCAACTGTTTTGCCTGCAGCGGGCATTGCCGCGAGTTGCTGGCTCAGCAGGGCGACAAAAAACAAAACTAGTAATGCAGATGCGCCGGAAACAAAAAACGCCAAGGCAAACGGCACTGTTACAAGCGACATCCTGACTATTCGGCGATGTGGGTCGAAGTTCGACGACGATGCGGCCTTCTTCTGGGCCGCTGATTGAGGTTCGGCGGGGATCAGCACGAACATTAGCGTCGATACGAAGCCCGCAAACAGCAGATTCAAAGGTATCCAGTACACAAGCACCAAGGCCAGATCCTGGGATTGCAGAACCAAGTTTGGGATCATCAATGCTCCCATGAGAGCGATGACACCTGGTAAAACTCCGGCGCCAGAAACTGACCACATGAAAGATAGGATTATTCCAATGGCCACCAGAATGAGAAAAACAAGAGGATATGGTGAGAAGATTGACGACACCAGGAACGAAATGAACATCAATCCAATCGAAAAAACAAACAGCTTAGCAAATGCTGCCAGAGGCAATGCGGCGGGCGCCTGCAAAAACAGTGCGGCGAACACCGCCCCAACGACGGCGAGTGGCCAGCCAAGAAACAAGCCCAAGGAAAAGACGCCGGTAACACCCACCGCAAGCCGGGCGACAGAGCGTTGGTCCTCAATACGCATAGGACAGTATTGAAACCACGCGGATGTAGGTGCGGCCTACCAAGTTCAGCAACGAGTTGTCACTTAGATACATGATCACATCGGCCTGACCATTCAACTGAAAGCGAAGATCATCTTCGGCACTTCCAGCTTCATAGCCCGGCAATACGATCCTGACTGGGAACCTTTCCGGCTCCCTCAAGAAACCTTTGGTACTGGGCGGACTCGCCAGTTGCCCGGGCACATCACCGCCACTTAGGGAAACGGCCGCGCTAAAGCTCTCAATGACGCCAGGAACAATCTGACCGGGATGCATATCCAAAACCACATCAACCGGAGACCCTACCGAAGCTCTTCCTAGGTTGTTCTCGGTAAAATACGCCTCGATCCAGACGTCAGTCGCGTCCAGAAATGTCAACAGATCCTGACCGGATCGCGCATACGTTCCAGGCGCTATCAACAGATTAGAGATCACGCCTGTCGCCGGAGCACGCAGTTCAGTCCATTCCAGGTTCAGTTCTGCATCCGCCAAGGCCGCCAACGCACGCTGGATTTTCGGGTTTTCAATCCCATCGTCACCAAGCCTCTGTTTTGCTTTTTCCAGATCCGCTTTTGCGTTCTCATAGTTTGCCTCGGACTCTGCCAGTTGCCCTCGCGCATCATCGGCCTTAGTGACGGCGATCAACCCTTTCTTTTCGAGCGCAAATACGCGTTCCGTCTGAATGCGCATTGTATCCAGATCGCTTTGCGCCCTTGCGAGTTTGGCCTGTGCCGCTCTTACCTCTGCCGAAGATGCACCCACCTCTTGAGTGGCGGCCTCGAGATCAGCTTCCGCCTTGTCGCGCTGAATCTCGTAGGGTCGCGCGTCGATCCGGACAAGGACATCTCCGGCCGAGACAACCTCACCGTTTTCGACCAAAACTTCAGTCACAGTGCCAGTCACCTGCGGGACGATCTGGGTCGCCACGGCTTTTACTCTGGCGTTCCCGGTAAATGGCGTTTTCCGATCAGCGACCAGGTACCAAACAAGAAAAATCAGAATGACAGCCAGGGTTGTCCATATCGTCTTCCTCATTTCGCAGCACCTTCAGCAGTGCCCTCGGCTTCGGGCGAGGTATCAATCCAAACCTTGAATAGCTCATAGAAAACAGCAAAGAGAACGGGGCCCATAAAGACGCCAATCAAACCGTACGCCATCATACCGCCGAGAACACCGATGAGGATGACCAACATAGGAGTCTCGAGGCCTTTTGAGATGAACACGGGTCTTAAGAAACTGTCCATTATCATGACTGGAACGGCCAAAACGGTGAAGATCAAAGCAGTTCCGCCGGACATGGAACTCCATGCGTAAATAATTACCGGTATAAGAACCAATCCGGGCCCGATTTGGATAATCGAGAGTATCAGGCAGATAAATGCCAGCGTGGCGGCCGAAGAAATCCCAAACAAAGCCAATAGTATCCAAACGCAGACCGCCTGAATGGCTGCTACGCCAATCACGCCTTTTGTAACGTTCCGAATAGTTGCGCCTGCCAGCGTTACGAATTCACCGCCGCGTGGTGCGAAGACACGGTTGGCAAAGCGCTGAAGACCCTGGACCAAACTTGGCCCGGGGCTGAACAAAGCCCCCATAATCAGTACGGAAAGAGCTAAACCAAGCAGCCCGATTCCGATGCCCAGCACCTTTCCGAAGAGCGACTTGGTGATCTCAAGGATTTGCGTGCCGTATTTTGCAAGCGCGCCGTCAAGATTGCGCTCAAACATTCCCCAGACATCGGCTATTTTGTCTCCCACCAAGGGCAACTCCTTGAGACCCTCTGGCGCAGGTGGGACTTTCAAGTCACCTTTGTCTGCTTGTTCCGCGAATTCAGACCCAAGTTCTGCGGCACCAGACACCGCGGTAGCGACTGGCCCGAGGGTCAGAACAAGGCCCAGCAAAACCAAGATCGTCGTGGCAAGTTTTTTCCGCCCTCCCAGCTTGGACTGAAGCCAATCAAATGCCGGATATAGCGCCACACAGAGGATCGTTGCCCAGATAACCACGCTCGCAAGCGGGGCCACCATGACCAGGGCGCTGTAGAGGAATAGTCCGAGAAACAGCAATCGTATCGCTAGATCGACAATCTTTGCGTCCTGTGTCTTTTCCATTCCATCCCTCCATGTGTTTTTCGAATGTTACACTCAAAAAACATAATATGTATATTTTTTTGAATTTTAGTGATCGTCTATCAGTTTGAAGACACAAATGAATCCGAGCCACAGCTTGAGGGGCCCAGTCAAACCAATGCCTGGGCATGAACTCGATTTGGTCAAATTGGGATAATCTACTTGTCCGCTTTTTTGTCGTCCTGGGACAAGATTGTATCCGCCACTGTGGTCGCCGCGGTCACGAAGACACCGAGGCCCACGACGATGTAAATCATTGTGAAGATCTTCCCTGCCGCGGTTTCAGGTGAGAAGTCACCAAACCCCACGGTCGAAATGGTCACGACAGAAAAGTAGATTGAGTCGAGCCAACTCCAACCTTCGACAAAGTGGTAAAAGACCGAGGCCCATAAAATCATTCCAACTGTGAAGGCAAGAATGCCTTTCACTCTACCGTCTTTGAGAGCGACGCCTATCCCACGTGTTATTCTGGTTAGTGAATTCATCATGTCCTCATTCTTTGATGAATTCATACATAGCAGTAATTAGATAAATATGGAAAACCGGAGGCACTTGGCTGCCTGTCGCTTGAAGCTTACGTCCTGCCGCCTTGGTCAAAGCTCATGCACCGCATCCGCTTTAGCTAGGGTCCTGACCCTACACCGCACGACTCATGATCTCCGTGGTGTGCATAGCGTTCATTTCGAAGTGAGATTATTTCATCATGTGCATGCTTATGTTCCTCTGGGACGTTTTTTCTAACGTACTTTGTCACTCCGGTAGTGGATGAAAACAGCCGTCCATACGAAATCACAAAGGCGGCGGTCATTGCCTCAATTTCCATTAACGATGGAAGTGAAACTGTAGTTCTGTCGACTTCCACCTTATTCAGATCAAGCCAGTCGAGATAGAACTTAAGTTGATGCACTGTCATGATATTGGTTGTTGTCATTCTGAGTCGGTTGATGTCCCGTTTATTCTCATTAATGACGTCGGCTGCGTCTTCTTGGGTGAAGCTCCTTGTTACGTCTCCGTTAGTATGGTCAAAATATACCCTACGTTCACACCACTGAAACCAAAGTCTGCATTGGGCTCACTGCCGATGTTCTCTGTGGTGAGCTTGAATATGTCCTTTGAGCCCTTACTTGACCTTGGACAACACCTAAAGTCTCGCTCGTGCAGCAAGTCGCGAACCGCACATTCCAGACGTTCAGAACGAGGTGGCAAATAGCAGGTGAGCAGACAAAGAGGTCCTTCGCTATGGTGGATTAGACGACCGCTATTGATGCGGTCTTACAAAACGGGGAAAATTTTTCCATTTTCAACGATCAAAGACCGCTTCCCAAACATGTTTGCGGAAATATTTGGTAGCAACTAATCGTTTCACGTCCTCGCCTTTCTTCCATTTACGAGAACCAGGGCCGGGGTGCGGATTTTGACTTGATAGTTCCGGATGGTTTGGAGCGCTATAGTTTCGGTCGCACGGCAGTTTCCAAGCGTTAGCCTGTTTTTGTGGAGCGGACCAAAAGAGGAGCGTAGCACAAAACAAACCCGCCGAAAGACAGAAGCCAGAAGATGCCCGAAAGATCGGTTAGGCTCGGTACTTTATCAGCGAATAGCCGCGCGGCAACTGCCACCAAAAGCGCAAAATAGATTGTAACCGTCATACGGTCTGCGCGCAGTGGACGGCCGGTGTGGCCCAAAGTGGCTCTGGTCATGACGGCAAGTGTCATCCCGCCGATAGCGCCAACCATCCAAAGATGTTGTGCTGCAGCAAGCCCGGAGCTGCCCGATAATATGGCCGCTCCCAGCGCAAAGGCACCCAATGGAATGAAAGCGTAACATACATGCAGCATCCAAAGCAGCGGTTCTGGTGCAGTCTGATGACCTTGCCAACGCAATAGGCGTACCAGATGGAGGACACTCAGCAAAAGAAGCAGCACAGCGGAGACTTTCAGGACCGGCTGAACCGTCCACAGCATTAGGATTACCATCGTCGCCACAAGCACGACTTTGTCAAATGACTGCATCGGAGGCACCGGGAGTTTATTGTGCTGCCGCTGGACCAACCAGTTGCGCGTGAACGAAGGGATGATCCGACCGCCAATTACTGCAACCATCATCAATGCAGTGGCGAGCCCCATACGTAACCCAATGCCTTGGGCTGCATAGCCGCCGCGTGCGTTCTCGATGTGGAACAGCGCGTTTGCAATCGTGAACAGGGCCAGCAACCCCAGAACCAACAGATTGCGCCAGTTCCCGCCTGCCACGATCTCACGCAATATCAGCCCGCCAAGGATTATCGGAAATATCAGATCAATGGCGGCGGCCCATCCAAGCGGAAGGAATGCAGAGGTCAGAACCGCGACGCGTCCTGCACACCAGATCGCAAAAAGCGCGATCAGAGGCCAGCCCACCAGAGGCAATCGACCGGTCCAGTTTGGCACTGCGGTCAGCAGAAATCCTGCGAGCACAGCACCAAGGTAGCCAAACAAAAAAGCGTGGGCGTGCCACGATACCGGATCAAACCGCGTAGGCAATGTCAGCACACCAGACAATATCAGGATCCAAAGCAGCATGGACAGCACAGCCCAGACCGAAGCGAACAGGAAGAACGGGCGAAATCCGTAACTGAACAGCGCCAGTCCACGCCAGGCGCGCATCTGTTGCATTGATGAGTTTGCCACAGCTAATCCCTAGCCCTCTGTTCTGCCATCGGCGATATCCATCAGGTGCCGTATGTGACTGGCAAAATACCATGTCGCAGGTCCACCAATTACACAGCCCAACGCGATGGACCATCCGGTCGACAGAACCGGTCCGCCTATCCAGCTGAATATCAGAGACAAGAAGAAAACGTTAACTGCCATGGCGCCTGCCCCTAACGGGTACAGAACCAGGGTAATACGGGTAACTGTCCAACTCTCCTGGGTCATCGGCGCGACACCAGCCAATGCACAACCCCCAGCGCGGCGATCAACGTGACGCTGCCAACTGCGAACCAGAACTCGGCGGTAGCGGATTGGGCCTGCGGGATCGGGCGGTCAAAACTTTCGGCCCAAACCGGGGATGCGAGAAGGGTCAGGAAAAAGGGAAGGACACGCATGTCAAGTTTCCTTTGTCAGAGTGCGATAAATATCGGGCAATGCCCGGGTTAGCCGTTCGGGGTTGGGCAGCAGGGTGAAACCGCCGCGCCCGAAGATGCGCGCGAACCAGTCCTGCCCGTCTTCGTCGATGACGACGCCATGCAGGCTCTGCCCTGCGCGTCGGGCTTCGCGGACGGCCATGTGACTGTCTTCGATCCCGTGCTGGCCCTCGTAATGATCAAGGTCGTTGGGCTTGCCGTCGGTCAGCACGATGAGCAGCTTGTGGGCCGAGGGTTCCTCGGCCAGTTGCGCGCTGACATGCCGGATGGCGGCGCCCAGCCGTGTGTAGTGGCCCGGCTTCAGCGCGCCAATATTGGCGGTGATGTCGGGGCTCATGGGGGTGTCGAAGGTCTTGCAGCGGGTCAGGAACACCCGGTCGCGGCGCAGTGAGGAAAAGCCCCAGATGCCCAGCCGGTCACCCGCCGCGTCGATGCCTGCGGCCAGCGCGCCGATCGCCTCGCGCGCCACTTCGATAACCGAGGTGTCGCCGATAGCGGCTTCGGTCGAGCGGGAATTGTCGATCAGGAAGGCGACCGACAGATCACGCTCGGTCTGGCGCACGGCCTGCCAGATGCGGTCGGAACCGCGCCCGGTTGCGGCCAGATCCGCCCGTGTGGTCAGCAGGGCATCGAGGTCAAGCTCCGATCCGTCGACCTGCCTCGGCTGTTTGATGCGGCGCGGGCGCAGGGCTTCGAACTGGCGGCGCACTTCGCGGACGCGGCGCTCGTTCGGGTGGAAGGGATGCGCGGCGTCGGGCTGAGCCGGGGCATCCAGCACGCGGCAGTGCCCCTCCATGTAGGAGCGCGCGCGGTGGTTCCATTCGGGATAGGTATGCTCACCGGCCAAGGCTTCGTGATCGGCATCGGCGGGGGAAAGGTCGAGATGCAGGCGCAGGCGCGTTGCCGCCTTGCGATGCTGTTTCGACAGAATGATCTGGTCCTGATCCTCGGCCGCTTTCTGGGCGTTCTCGTCATCGTCGTCATCGACGCTGCGGTTGATATTCATCGACTCGACCCAGGACAGGATCGATTCAAAGCGGTGGATGATGAAGCTGTCTTTTCGGTTCTGCTGATCCTGATCCTTGCGGTGGCCCAGTTTCCGGCTCGTAAGTGCGGCATTGGGCGGAGGGGCCGCAGGGTCGGCCTGTTCTTCGGTTGCCGCCGCACCCGATCCGGGGCGGGAAAAACGCAGCCAGATCGGTACCGGCGCAAAGGGTTTATAGCCGCGCGAAGTGGTTTCGGCGCCGATTGCCGGTGTTGCGCCGCAAAGCTGGTCGCGGATCGCGGTTTCGATCTGTGCCTCAGGCGTGGGGCGCATCACGTCGAGCCGTG
This sequence comes from Ruegeria sp. CDSB013, assembly GCF_059611165.1. Taxonomy (NCBI): domain Bacteria; kingdom Pseudomonadati; phylum Pseudomonadota; class Alphaproteobacteria; order Rhodobacterales; family Roseobacteraceae; genus Ruegeria; species Ruegeria sp. CDSB013. Next base: position 78,254 of record NZ_JBXWPA010000006.1, read on the forward strand.
TGGCGGCGCAGTGTTCTGCCATCCGGGCGTAGTCACCGCGCAGGCCAGGGCAGCTTGCATAGGCCCGGTCGGCGGCTGCGGCATTGGCGCGAATTTGTGCCCCGTCCAAGACAGCGCCATCCCCTTCAAGATCGAAATCGGTCACTTCGCTGACCGCCGCCAGCGCGGTCAGCCAGAAATAGGCGGCGCGGTTCAGGTGTGGCTCGGGGAAGGCAGCGATGACCGGGGGGAGCGACAGGCGTTCGCCGTCATACCCCGCCACCCATTCCCGGTCCCGCTCAGCCCCCAGATTGCGGCGCACCGGACGGCGGTGGCGCACCAGCGTCGCGGGGGCCTCGGCCAGTTCCACGCCGGGCGCTCCGCCCAGCGCACGGAACAGGACCGCAAGGCTGGGTCGGACCGAGGCAAGGGAAACACCGGCCTCGGGGTAGCTGACATGCGCCGCGATCCCGCTGGCCACCTCGTGCCAGAGATTGCCAACGGTTTCTTCGGGTTCCATGAGATCGAGAAGTCGCATGACGCTTATCCGTAAATGGTGGCAACCAGATCGCGCAGTGCCTGCTGCATGTCGGCCTCATCGGTCAGGGGTTCGACAATGGCGGCCTCGATCGCCTGATTGACCCCCATGCCCCCGGCCATCAGCGTGGCGGCATAGATCAGCAGACGGGTCGAGACACCCTCTTCGAGGTCCATGCCCGACAGCGCCCGGATATGACCGCCCAGACGTACCAGAGGCGCGACGCGTCCGGGTTCAAGGCGGCTTTCGCGGGCCACTACGGCAATCTCGATCTCTTCGTTGGGGAAGTCGAACGAGATGGACAGGAACCGCTGCCGGGTCGAGGGTTTCAGCCGCTTCAGCACGTTCTGGTAACCGGGGTTGTAGGAGGCCACGAGCATGAAGCCCGGTGGTGCCACCAGTTCTTCCCCTGTGCGGTCGATCATCAGTGTCCGGCGCGTATCGGTGAGCGGGTGCAGCACCACGGTCACGTCCTTGCGGGCCTCGACCACCTCATCGAGGTAGCAGATGCCGCCCTCGCGCACCGCACGGGTGAGCGGGCCATCGACCCAGACGGTTTCCCCGCCTTTGAGCAGGTAGCGCCCGATCAGGTCGGCCGCCGACAGGTCGTCATGGCAGGCAACGGTATAAAGCGGTTTGCCCATCTTGGCCGCCATATGTTCGACAAAGCGCGTCTTGCCGCAGCCGGTCGGCCCCTTCAGAAGAAGGGGCAAACCATTGTCATAGGCCGTCTCGAACAGCTCGCATTCACGCGCGACGGGCTGATAGAACGGCAGGGTCGGAGGTGTTTGCATGTTCATGGCTTACTCTCCGGGAACCGAGTCTGCGGCGCCGGGCGTGATGATCTCTTGCTTGCGCACGACCAGCATCGAGTAGATGAACAGCAACGCACCGATCACCACGGCAGCACCGGCGCCGAACCGCATCAGATAGAAGATCGACAGGGCGTCCTGCACGTCCATGTAATAGTCACCGACCACCCGCTGCATATGGGTCTGGATGGTGCCTGCGAAGGTCAGCACGAAGGTCATGAACGCCATGCCGCCGGTCATCAGCCAGAACGAGGCCATGTTCAGCACCTGATTATAGGGCGCCCTGCCCCGCAGCATCGGCATCGCGTAGGTGAAGACCGCCAGGTTCAGCGCCACATAGGCCCCGTAAAAGGCAAGGTGGCCGTGGGCTGCGGTGATCTGCGTGCCGTGGCTGTAGAAGTTTACCCCATGCAGGGTGTGCAGGAAGCCCCAGACACCGGCGCCAAAGAAGGCCACGGTGGACGACCCCAGCGACCACAATAGTGCGGCTTTGTTCGGGTGGTTCTTGCGGCCCTTCCAGACCATGACGAAGGCAAAGCTCATCATCAGGAAGAAGGGGATCACCTCGAAGGTCGAGAAGATCGAACCGATCCACTGCCAGTAGCCCGGCAGACCGATCCAGTAGAAATGGTGTCCGGTGCCGAGGATGCCGGAAAACAGAGCGGTGGCGACGATGACATAGAGCCATTTCTCCACCACTTCACGGTCCACACCTGTCAGCTTGAGCAGCAGGAAGGCGAGGATAGCGGCCATAACCAGTTCCCAGGTCGCTTCGACCCACAGGTGCACGACGAACCACCAGTACATTTTGTCGAGACTCAGGTTGTCCGGGTTGATGAACGCAAACACCCAGAGCAGCGACAGCAGCCACAGGCCCATCAGCAACACATTGGTGATTGCCGTCTTCTTGCCCGCCAGGACGGTCATCGAGACGTTGAACAGAAAGATCAGCGCCGCAACAAGGATGCCGAACTTGACCCACAGGGGCTGTTCAAGAAACTCACGCCCGCCATGGATGCCCACCAGATATGAGCCGACCGCGCCAAGCGTCCCCACCAGCAGGATGATGAGTTGCAGATAGGCCAGTTTGACCGAGTAAATCTCGCGCTCGGATTCCTCGGGGATGAGGAAATACGCCGCCCCGAAGAAGCCCAGCAGCAGCCAGACGATCAGCGCGTTGGTGTGGATCATGCGGATGATGTTGAATGGCAGAAGTTCGGACAGGAAGTTGGGCGAGACATAGATCCAACCCGCCAGAAGCCCGCCCAGCACCTGAATGCCGAACAGGGCTATTGCGGCCAGAAAATAGTAATACGCCACTTTTTGAGATTGGTATTTCATGTGATTTCTCCTTCGTGCCGCTTAGCCAGCGTCATTGGGCGGCCAGCCCTGCGTGTCGGTCTGATCCGCCCAGCGCAGGAACTCGGCGAGGCCGCGCATCTCTTCTTCGGTCAGATCGAAATAGGGCATCTGGCGTCGTCCCTCGACGCCCGAGGGCTGCGCCTTCATCCAGCCATCGAGGATTTCATAGGCGTCCTCGGGCGAGTCCATGACGTCCCAGCGGGTCATCACGTTGCCCAGCTCGGGGGCGAAATATGCACCCTCGCCATGCAGGCTGTGGCAGTTGATGCAAGAATGGCGTTCCCAGACATGTTTGCCCAGAACGACCTCTTCGCTGAGTTCCATGCCTGCGGTTGACGTATTAACCACGTAACGGTGGCTGTGGACGGTCATCGCCACGAAGATCACGACGAAAAAGATCGAGCCCCCGTAGAAGATGTTTCGCGCCCGCGATTTGGTTAAGATTTCAGCCATGCGTCGGCCTCCTTCAGATCGGGATGCCTATTGCTAGCCCGAGCGAAGAAGGCACTGTTTGCGCCAGCGCAACGTTTGGAACGGTTCCAAGCCTAAAGTCGAGGGTGAGAGGAACCCCAATGCCTTGCCCGAACATTGACGATCCAGACCTGACGCTTGCGGATCTTATGGCGCAATGGCCGCAGACAATGCGTGTTTTCCTAAAGCATGGAATGTTATGTGTCGGATGCCTGGTGAACCCGTTTCACACCATCTCAGATGCCTGTCTGGAATACGATCTGGATGAAACGGCCTTTTTGGAAGAGCTGAAGAGCGCAATTTCTAGCTGTGCCTGACCGGACTAACCTTGGCTGAGCTCGACCAGCGCGTGTGGATCACATACTTTGATGCGCTTGCGTTTGCTTTCAACGATACCTTGCTTTTCCCATGCGCTCAGCAATCGGCTGACCGTATGCAGGGTGGTCGCAGTAAGCTCTGAAAGATCCTGTCGGGTGATGGGGAAATCAATCTCAATCCCATCCTCCACCTTGCGACCAGTCTGATTGATCAGACGTAACAGCGCGTTAGCCACGCGCTGTTCCACCTGTTGCGTCGCAAGCTCCACAATACGGGTGTTCATTTCTCCTACACGGTGGCCAACCGTCTTGTAGGTTTCAGTGGCGAAGCCGTCATATTCGGTGACGAAAGTATCCCACAGTCTGGTGGGCCAGCTCAGCGCGATGGACTCCGTCGCCGTGACTGCCGTGGCCGGATAAGTCTCGCGCCCGATCGCCTTTGCAATTCCCAGAAGTTGGCCTGCAGGGATATGCAACGCGGTGACCTGTTCACCGGTCTGCGTAACCCGCACCACTCGGACATAGCCATCCAGCAACATGAAGAAACGATCGGCCGGGTCTTCTTCTTCAAAGATATGCGCGCCCGCTTCATAGCGGCGCGAACTGGCCTGATCCAGAATCGTGCGGATTTGCCGACGATCCAGTTTTGAAAATGGTGGCAAATGCGTCAGCAGGCTTTCATCAAGCCGCGGCAATATTTTCTTGGCTGCTTCCATCATGGCTTACCTGATTTGGCACAATCACAGCCGCAAAACCAGATCGTAACGGTCAGTGTTTCCCGAAAACGCACCAAACCTTGCGCCAGCGCAAATTTCAGATCGCGGAAATCAATAGAGTCAGGCCCAAGAGATCATTCAGGAAAGGACAATTCGATGATCCGCACGCTTACAACCAGCGTTGCACTGGCCACCCTGCTGGCCGGTGCCGCCTTCGCGGAAACCTTCGAGGTGCAAATGCTCAACAAAGGCAGTGATGGTGAACGCATGGTGTTCGAGCCCGCGTTTGTACAGGCTGCCCCGGGTGACACGATCAAGTTCATCGCATCGGACAAGGGCCACAACGCGGAAACAGCCAAAGGCATGCTCCCTGATGGCGCCGAGCCGTTTAAGGGCAAAATCAATGAGGAAATCGAAGTCACGCTGGATACCGAAGGCGTCTATGGCGTGATCTGCAAACCCCACTATGCAATGGGCATGGTGATGACCGTAGCGGTGGGTGACGTCGAAATTCCCGAGGGTTTCCTTGAAGGCCGCGTCCCCAAAAAAGCCAAGGCGCGTTTCACAGCCCAACTTGAAAACTTCTGATCCCCGATACGGCGGCGAAATGCTTACTCGCTGCACTCATCCGACCTCAAGGAGGATACTATGACCAAATTCATCAACCCCGGCCTTATGAAAACCAGCCGCCGCAATGTGTTGCGGGGATCGGTTCTGGCAGGCGCCGCAGCTATGACCGGCGCAGGTGCCATGGCAGCTCGTCGTACACCAATGCCGCTCAAGGCAGATGCAGCCTCGGCTAAACTCTACAAAGTTGCGGGTGAACAAAAGGCTGACAGCACAGCCAAACCGGCGGATTTGTCTGGCTATACCCGTGTTAAACAGGAACTCGTTGCACCACCCTTTGCACCAGAGCACGAGCAGGTGGCCACAGGCGGACCAAAGATCATCGAAATCACCATGGAGACAACTGAGCGTCTTATGGTCGTTGACGAGGATACCGGCGCGTCTGTCTGGGCTCTGACCTACAATGGTTCAGTCCCAGGCCCGCTGATCATCTGCCACGAAGGCGACATGATCGAACTGACCCTGCGCAACCCCGAAGACAGCGTGATGGAGCACAATATCGACTTCCACGCTTCGACCGGTGCGTTGGGTGGCGGTGGCCTGACCCATGTCTATCCTGGCGAGGAAACCGTGCTGCGCTGGAAGGCGACCAAGCCGGGCTGCTTTACCTATCACTGCGCGCCGGGCGGGGCGATGATCCCGTATCACGTCACCCATGGCATGAACGGTGCGGTGATGGTGCTGCCGCGCGATGGCCTGAAGGACGCGGATGGCAATCCGCTGACATATGACAAGATCGCCTATATCGGCGAGCAGGATTACTATCTGCCCCAGGACGAAAACGGCGAGTACAAGACCTATGAGGCCGCCGGTGACGACTATGCCGACAGCCTGGATGCGATGCGCACGCTGACCCCGACACATTCGGTGTTTAACGGCGCGGTGGGTGCCCTGACCGGTGAGAACGCGCTGAAGTTCAACGTCGGCGAGACGGTTCTGATGATTCACAATCAGGCCAACCGCGACACCCGTCCGCACCTGATCGGCGGCCACGGTAACTATGTCTGGGAGACCTCATTTACCGATGCGCCTCAGACCGGTGTCGAAACATGGTTCGTCCGCGGAGGATGTGCAGTTGCCGCAATGTACACGTTCGAACAGCCAGGCGTTTATGCCTATGTGAACCACAACCTGATCGAAGCCGCGCTACTGGGGGCCACCGCGCATTTCATTGTCGAAGGGGACTGGGACAATAACCTGATGGAACAGGTTGTAGCCCCCCGGCCATTTGCAACCTAACGCCGCTGGGCTTCAGATCATGAAAACCACTGCCATGCAAAGGATCACCAATCCAACCAATCTAGGTTGGGCAGGTCTGAGTGTGGCAGTGGTCATCTGTGCAAGTGTGTTGTTTTTGAATGGGCCATTCTTTCAAACACAACTGATGCCCGAAATGGCCGATAATCCGGTCATTTTCCCCGGCGGTGAAACGCTCTACGTTCAACGCCACGAAGTGACGGTCACTGAATGGAATCTGTGCCACGAAAGCGGTGGTTGTACGCTGAAATTACACACCCGGTCGGGTCTCGATCCGGCTACAACGCCCGCTACCGGGCTCAATTATGTAGACGTAAGCGAGTACTTGCGTTGGATCAATGCCGCCACTAGTCACGATTTTCGCCTTCCCACAAGAGCGGAATGGAACCACATGGCATTGTCAGTTCTGCCTGAAGATCCCGACCCGATCTTTACCGACCCATCACTAACATGGGCCTCAAGTTATCTGACCGAAGGGCTCGCTCCACGTGCTCTGAAACCGCAAGGCAGCTTTTCGATATCACTGCACGGGATCGCTGATCTGGACGGCAGCGTCTGGGAATGGACTCAGGACTGTTATGCTGGGGCCAGCGAAGACATCGACCCTGATCGATGCCCCGCCTTTTTTGTCGGTGGTGAGCATGTCGCCGCGGTGCCTTTCCTCGTGCGCGATCCAGCACGAGGCGGTTGCGCCGTCGGCGCACCCCCGGCACACCTCGGCATGCGTCTGGTTTCGGACGTAGATACAGAAAATTAATTCACGGGCATTGTTTGCCAAAGAGCCCCGCGACCGTGTTGCATGGAACAAGATTGAGGCGGATTGACCCCATTGTCCATCACTTCAAAAGACCCGCTCATACGCCGCACGACCGAGAGCTGTCATGCGGTTGAGCGTTGTTGATGCAATTTTCGCTTCAGATCTTTGATTGTCGAAATCGCACGCTTGCAGGCGATTCCTGAGTACTTGTGTCCAACTGCCGATCTGGGCTTCAACCTTTGACCTCTGATTGTATCCTGCCTTGGTTTGCCACTTCATTCTACCATGTTCGGCGATGGCAGTGATGTGTTGATTGCGCTGTGCATTCGCCCCGTGAACCGCGTTCTTCCGCGAAGCAACAGCCCACACCGGTTTCAATTCTGGCGAGCAAATCCGGGACAGCAGTTTCATCGCCTGCATGTTCAGTGGTCAACTCCTCCGCGGCGATATCGCCGGTTTCTGGGTCAAGGGAGATGTGCAGTCTGCGGCATGTTTTGCAGGTGTTCTTAGCACCGTGCTTTTCTTCATGCCGGCTCCGGGCACCATGAATTTTCAGACCGGTACTATCCACACTCAGGGTGATCGGCTTTTCTGAAGCGCGCCGGTTTGGGGCCACTATCAGCCCCTTACCGCGTCGCTATCGCGTCGAGTAATCCGGCGCCACAAGATCCAGCCATCAGCTTGGAAATCGATCGCATAAAGCCCTGTGATTGTCTCAAGGCAAGCCGAAACACGACCCACAAAGTGAGGCAAATCTCGATCGCTATGTCCGAATAAATCGCCTGTCCCCAGCGAGTCCTGCACCGCGGCGGCGACCATATCTTGGCCAGATCACCTGAAACCCAAGTCGTCAATTCACCACGTTGCCGAAGGCTTTCGTTGAACTCTAATGCATTCACCACCCGATACCGTGCTTTTTCAAACTTGTCCCGACAGGTATCATTGATACTTGTGGGGCATCTATCATCGCTCACGTCACAGAAAACACTCTGTGGAGACGCTCCCTGAAACAGGGTCGCAGCGGATCCACTTTCCAAAACTAACCCAGTTATGCTCTGGATTTCCTGATTAGGTCAGCCGCTTTCTCGGCGACCATAATGACCGGAGAGGCGGTATTTCCCGACACGATCTTTGGCATGATCGATGCATCTACGACGCGCAGTCCCGTCAGACCCACGACACGCAATTGCGGATCCACGACCGCTTTGTCGTCCTGTCCCATTCTGCACGTACCAACCGGGTGAAAGATCGTTGTTGCGATATCTCCGACGGCATTCATCAGATCCGGCTCATCCTGAATGGCCGGGCCGGGCAGAATCTCTTGCGGCTGGTAAGGTTCAAGCGCTTTGGCCGTCATAATCCGGCGGGTCTGTTGGACCGACTTGACGGCAACCGATCGATCCCGTGCAGCGGAAAGGTAGTTCAGCCGAATATCGGGCTGCTGATCCAAATCTCGGCTTTGGATATGGCTACTGCCGATACTTTCGGGACGCAGGTTACAGACCGACACGGTGATGGCGGGAAAGGGATGCAGCGGATCGCCTAGCTTGTCGGTTGACAAAGGCTGGACGTGATATTCCAGATCCGGCGTTTCCAGCGCGGGATCGGATTTGGTGAACATCCCGAATTGGCTGGGTGCCATCGACATTGGGCCTGATTGGGTCAGCCCGTATTGCAAAGCAATCCGAGCCTTGCCCAAGATGGAATTCGCCATCGTGTTCAACGTTTTAGCGTTCTTCACTTTGTACACGGTTCGGATCTGCAGATGGTCCTGCAGGTTCTCTCCGACGCCGTTGCTTTCGTGCAGAAGGTCGATGCCCAGCGAACTGAGCACATCGCCGCGACCGATCCCTGAAAGCTCCAATATCTTTGGTGAGTTTATCGCACCCGCAGTCAACAGCACCTCATGCCCCGCAAGTGCCTCCAACACTTGCCCCTTGTGGCGAAACCGGACGCCGCGCACGGATTTACCGTCCAAGATCAGGCGGTCGGTGGTGGCCTGGGTTATCACCCGCAGGTTCGGGCGCTTTGAGGCCGGGCGCAGAAAGGCTTTGGCGGTGTTCCAACGCACGCCGTTCTTCTGATTCACTTCAAAAAAACCCGACCCTTCGTTGTCGCCATCGTTGAAATCGTCGCGCGGCTGAATACCGAATTCTTTTGCTCCGTCCTGAACCGCCTTCAGGATGTCCCAGCTGAGCTTTTGTTTCTGAACCTTCCACTCACCCCCGCTGCGATGCACATCGGTGTCGCCGCCGTGGTGATCCTCGGATTTCAGGAAATAGGGCAGAACGTCATCCCAGCCCCAGCCTGTGTTGCCCATCTGTCGCCAGTGATCGTAATCCGCCGCTTGCCCGCGCATATAGATCATGCCGTTGACCGACGAGCAGCCCCCCAGCACCTTACCACGCGGATAGACTAGAGACCGCCCGTTCAGGCCGGGCTCGGGCGCGGTTTTCATCATCCAGTCGGTGCGGGGATTGCCGATGCAATAGAGGTAACCCACCGGTATATGCACCCAGTGGTAATTGTCGGATTTTCCGGCCTCTAGCAGCAATACACGCGTGTCGGGGTCTTCGGTCAGCCGGTTTGCCAGCACGCATCCCGCGGTTCCGGCCCCGACGATGATATAGTCATAGTCGCCATCAAGGCGTGTTGCCTGTGTCATGGTCAATCTCGATTGCCTGTTATTTGTGTGCCGATCATAGCGTAGTTTCAGGCTCGGTCTTGCCGCATGTGCGCGCGCGACCAGAAGTCCTGCATCGTTTCGATCAGATCCAGATAAGTGTCGTATCGGTCGCCATAGTGGGTGTGCATGCCCGGATCGGGTTCAAAAACCTGTTTAACGCGTGTCATCCGGGCGATCCCTTCCTCATAGGTTCCTACCTCGCCCACTGCACGGGCCGCGCCAATAGCCGCGCCCAGAGCGCCCGTCTCGCGGGCTTCAGCCACGGTGATCGGAAAGCCCAAACAATCTGCAAACATCTGCGGCCAAAGTGGGCTGCGCGAACCACCACCCGAAAGAATGGCCCGATCAAGCGAAGCACCCGCTTGTTCCAGTACCCCGATATGGCGGCGGTGTTCGAACATCACACCTTCGAACAGGGCGCGCAGCATATGACCTTCGCCATGCCAGCCAGCCAGCCCGTAAAACCCGGCACGGAACGATGCGCCCTGACCTGAGCCATAGAGGAAGGGGTGAAAGAACGGATCATCTGCCCGGGGTGTCACCCGCCCGATCTGCACATTGCAATAACCGAACGGGTCATCGTGATGCCCGCCGCGTTCAACCAGCTCGCGCACGTACCATTCCAGATTGGCCGCCGATGTCGCACTGGATTCGATATTGACGAAACGATCCCGGCCAAAGCACGAGGCCATAAAGACGTTCCGGTCGTTGACCGGCGCTGCTGAGAACACCTGATTGATGCTCCAGGTTCCGGCGATGATCGAAGCCTCGCCCGCGGCAACCACACCTGACCCCATGGCGCTTGAGATCACGTCGAAAAACCCGCCGATCACCGGGGTTCCGGGCGCCAGGCCGGTCGCGGCAGCTGCATCAGCGGTCACGACCCCGGCAATATCCCCGGGGTCAATCAGGTGCGGCAAGAAATCCCGCGCATCCGAAAGCCCGTAAAGCGTCAGCAATTCGTCGTCATAGACACAGTCCGGCATTCGGGTCAGTCCGCAGCCGGACATGTCCGACATATCGCTGACTCGCTCACCGGTCAGTTTGAACGTAATGAAGTCCTTGCACAGCATTATGGTCTGTGTGCGGTCGTAAATCTCGGGCCGGTGTCGCTTGATCCAGGCCAGCAAAACCGGAGTTTGCGAGGGCCAGGGGTATTGCAGGCAAATCTCGTGCAATCTATCCCCGTTGGCCGCGGAAAGCTGTGCCGCCAGATCCGCGGCACGGGTGTCCAGCGATTGAATACCGATCAGCGGGCTCCCTGCCCGATCCAGCAGATAGAGCCCGTTGCCATGGCCCGCACATCCAACACCGGCAATCTGATCCGCCTGAATGCCAGCCTTGGCGATACAGCCGCCAATTGCGTCACGCGCGTTGGCCCAAAGCTCATTCAGGTCACGTTCGACAAATCCCGGCTCGGGCGTCGAGGACTGCCCGTCCAGCGCGTGCACCGCAACCTGATGCCCGTCCTGATCAAACAGGACGGCCTTGATTACAGTGTTCCCGGCGTCCAGCCCCAGAAAAAATGTGCTCTTCTCAGCCACGGTTGTAGATATCCCAGGCTTCCTCGCCGTTTGCGCCGTTGTGGATCATTGCCATCAGGGCCGACACAACCGCCTTTGGGTTGTCATGCTGATAAATGTTGCGTCCATAGACCATGCCCTGCGCGCCTTGCGCCATCAAGGCCGCCGATTTTTCAAGAACAGTCTTCAGATCCTCTTTGCCACCGCCGCGAACCAGAACCGGAACCCGGGCCGCCTCGATCACGCGGTGAAAATCCTGCGCGTTCTCGGTTGGATCGGCCTTGATGATATCTGCCCCCATTTCCGAGGCAAGACGCACCAGAGTCACAATCTTTTCCGCGTTTCCGTCTACCTGATAGCCGCCGCGAATGTCATTTGGCAGCATGACCAGAGGTTCGATCATCAGCGGCATCCCGTATTTGTCGCACGCAGCCCGAACGCGTGAAATGTTCTCGACGCATTGACGAAACAGTTCGGGTTCATCCGGCAGCATGAACAAGTTCACCACGACGGCTGCCGCATCCATTTCCAGCGCACCGATGATTGGTTCATCAGCGTTTTGCAGCATAGACCACATCACCCTGTGGCGTTGATCATTGTACGGGTTACCCATGTCGATACGCATGACCAGCGCTGGCTTGTCTTTTTCCGGGCGGTTCTGCAACAGATCTGCTTGCCCATAGGCGCATTGGATCGCATCCGGTTTTGCCTCGATCAATGTGTTCATGACTGCAGGCATGTCTTCCAGACCGACCATAAAGCTGGGCTCGTTACAGACCCCGTGATCAACTGCAACGTCGAGACATCCACCATTGGTGAACATTCGGTTCATGCGGGCTTTGCTGCTAATACGCATTCTTCACTCCGTTTGATATTTCTGGCGGTCAGCGTCTCGGCGGATACGCCGTGAAACTCCGACAATTCATTGATCAGCACATTGCGCTGATGTTTTAGGTCCTGTTTGGACAGGTTTCGCTCCTGCGCCAGCAGATCGGCCAGAGTGTCGATGACCTGCATCGATATCCCGCCGGTAATGGCCAGCGATGTCCGACGCAGCACGATGTCAGAGAGCGTTTGAGTATATTCCTCACGCAGCAGCAGTCGGATTTCTGCGCGCGTGTAAGGGCAACCGGGGGCCAGGGGCGTGTCCGCAATCGCCGGACTGCCTTGGGCCACCTGTCGGGCTTGCGTACCGTAGTGAGTCACCAAATGCGCGGCGCGTTCAGTGCTGAGTTGGTAGTGGCGCACCAATTCCTCTTCCAGAACTGCCGGTTGTGCAGGAAAACTGGCCCCGCCACCTATGGCACTGCCAAGTGTGGACTGGCGTCGGGTTTTGCCCAATTCGGCCAGCACTTCATCGGCTGTTTGTTCAGCAAAGGCGCGGAAGGTGGTCCATTTGCCACCGATCATGCAGAATTGCGGCACCTCTCCATCCAGGCGCCTGGTGTAATGGCCGCGGGAAATCCGCCCGGTGAAATCATGATCGCTGTGAGGCAGGGGGCGGATACCGCTATAGCTGAACACGACGTCGTCGGATGAAAACGTCAGGTCAGGGAACACAAGGCGCAGCGATCCAAGGATGTAGTCCCTTTCCTCATCTTCGCAGCGCACCCGCCGGGCGCGTTCAACCCGGATATCCGTCGACCCGGCCAGAACCTTGCCCAGATAGGGAAACACGATACACACCCGGCCATCGGTATTCTCAAAATATACCATATGTCCGCCAAGTGCCTTCAGCAGGTCAGGGTTGTCGATGATCAGGTGAGAGCCCTTGGTGCCAGACACCATCGGCTTGTCCAGCCCATTGCCCAGCGTGCGGATCGTGTCGTCCAGCCACGCGCCGGTGGCATTGACAATGACCTTTGGCCGAACCGGGAGCGTCGCTCCCGTGCGCACATCCCGCAGGTGATAGGTACCGTCCCGCTGGTCCAGCTCAGCATAATTCAGCGCGACTGAGGCGCGATTGGCCCGTGCGGTGTCGCGTAGCATTTCGATGCACAGGCGTTCCGGGTGGCTGATCCATGCGTCGTGATAAACAGCCGACCGTGTGGCCTTGGGCGTCAGATCGGGCCAGGTCTGCCGCGTCTGCGCGGCCGAGTTGAACCCGTGGCGCGGCAAAACCCGGCGGCTATGCGTTACCCAGTCGTATAGCGACAGCCCTAGCTTGATCGGAACCGCGCCCCGGCTGGCAGGTTTTCCCTTCCAGCCCACAAAGCTGGCCGCCGCGTTCAGCATTCCGGAGAACCGAGAGGTGATCGGGATCATTGTGGGCAGCGGGCGCACCAGATGCGGTGCGTTTTCCAGCAGAGCATCGCGTTCGCGTAAGGACTCGCGCACGAGATCGAATTCACCGTTTTCCAGATAGCGCAGCCCGCCATGGATCATCCGGGACGGCGCGGCGCTGCAGCCTGAACAAAAGTCGTTCCGTTCTACCAACAGAACGCGCAAACCCTGCAGGGACAGATCGCGATAGACGCCGATGCCGTTCACGCCGCCGCCGATGACGACCGCGTCAAAGGCCGCATCGCTGCGCAGGCTGGCCAGGTTCTGTTCCCGTTGATCGGACATAACTCTCCTGTTCATTGAAACAGTGTTTCAATGGTCTTTGTGTTTTGGTTTTGATCCGGGATCAGGCGTCCAGATCGCTCAGGTGGTGTTTTGCTTGTTGATCGATTGTCGCAATATCTTCAGCCGACAGGCGCAATTGGCCCGCCCGTGCGTTTTCAGCCGCTTGCACCGCATCCCGCGCCCCACACAGTGAAAAGGTGATGCCCGGCTGCTGAACAGTCCAGGCGATGACCGTCTGCGCTGGCGTCGCGCCGTGCGCCTCGGCAATCGGCGTTATGGTTTTCATCAACTCGGCCACCTTTTCCCGGTTGCTCTGCGAAAAGCGCGGGTTGTCCTTGCGCTGATCATCGCCGGTAAAAACCCGGTCGGGGCCGACCTTGCCCGTCAACAGGCCAAGCGCCAGCGAGGAATAGCTCAGCACCGAAACCCCGTTCTCGCTGCAGACGGGTAGCAGGCTGCTTTCGATGTCACGTTTGACCATAGAATATTCTTCCTGAATGGCGTCCAGCTGACCGGCGGCAACATAGGCCCGAACGTCGTCCGCCGAAGTGTTGCTGGCCCCGATGGAGCGAATTTTGCCCTGCTGCTTGAGCGTCTCCAGCGCTTCCATCGTCTCGGCCACTGGTGTCGTCGTGTCCTGCCAATGGGTGATGTAGTGGTCGATATAGTCGGTCCCCAGACGGGTCAGGCTTTGTTCGACCTCATGAATGATCGCATCCTTGCCCAGATAGCGATGCACCGGTCGGCCGTCATAGTCGAAGAAGTGGTTGCCTTTCTGCGTGTGCCAGACCAGCCCGCATTTGGTGGCCAGCACCACCTGATCACGACGGCCTTTCAGCGCCTTGCCCACGATGCCCTCGGCCACGCCTTGCCCATAGGCCGGGGCGGTATCAATCAGGGTCACGCCAGCATCGACCGAGGCCTGTATTGCGGCGATGGATTTGGCCTCATCTGTGCCACCCCACATCCAGCCGCCTATGGCCCAGGTGCCCAGCCCGATGGCCGAGGCCTCGATCCCGGACGTGCCGATTTCACGTGTCAGCATGTCATGCGACATTCTGCGTTCCTTCCATTTCTTCCAGAACCGCCTTGGCGGTCTCTTCATCGACAATCAGTGAATCCAAAAATTTACCGTTCAGCGCCGCAGTGATCGGCTGCACCTTAAGCGGGCCTGCGGTCACACCGATCACCCTTGTGCATTCGGCCAGATCGCCTGGCGGCAATGCGACCAGACGCGAGTTCAGAGCGTAGTTCGATACAGCGCCGTTGCTGTGGATCAGATGTGCCAGAAACTCGCCCACGACACCCATCCCAATCAGCATCTTGCGATCCGCATCCGGTACGGGATGCAGGTCGTAATAGCTTGAACATTCCGGCTCGATCGAACCGATCCCGACCAGCGCCACATTCGCACGCCGTGCCAGATTCAGTACGTCGCGGATCGAAGCGACGTCCATCAGCATGTCCCGCTGTTGCTGGCTTTCGGCAAACAGCGGCGCATGCATCAGCATCGTCTGACCGCCCAAACGTTCCGCCATCTGCGTCGCCAGATGGTTGACGTCCGTGTAATACTTGCCCTGAACCCCGCCGGTCAGCGGCACAACGGTCACGTCAAAGGATTGTTCGGGGGCCAGGCTTTCCACCACGGCGCTGACGGCCTTGCCGCCGGTAATCGCAATCACGTCACCGTCGCGCAGGGTCTCGACCAGACGACCCGCAGCGGCGCGTCCCACCTGTTGCAGCGTCGTCTCGACACTGCCCGACACCGAGGGCGTCACCACTGCATCGTTCAGACCGGTGGTCTGTGCCAGCTCGCGCTCCAGATCCATCAACGTCTGGAACGGGGTTTCGATGTCGATCTTCACCATACCCATGCGGCGGCCCTGCGTGATCAGCCGGTTCACCTTGGACGTCGACAGGTTCAGCGCCTTGGCGATGTCCGACTGTTTCTGACCTTCGATGAAATGCAGGATCAGCACCGTGTGGATCTGTCGGATCAGTTCAAAGTCCTTTTGTTTATCCGTCATGGTCTACCCCCGCCGTTTGTTGAGGTAATGATCGATGGTCACCGCGCTCAGCAGGATCGAACCGCGGATGATATCCTGCCAGTAGACCGACACATCCAGCAGCGCGAGCGAGCTGGACACCAGCGATAGCAGGATCACCCCCAGAATCGCACCCAGGATCGAGCCCGAGCCGCCATTCAGGCTGGCCCCGCCAATCACGGCGGCGGCGATGATCGTCAGCTCTAGCCCCAGACCAAAGGTGGGCTGGGCCGAGCCGAACCGCGCCATGTAGATGATCCCGGCGATCCCGCACAGGGTCGAACACAGGGTGGTGGTCAGGAAGATGACCTTTTTGGTCCGAATGCCGGAATACGCGGCGGCCTTTTCGTTGCTGCCGGTGTAGAACACCTTGCGGAACATGGTCGTCCGACGCAGCATGAAATCAAAGGCTATCACAAAGACCAGAAAGATGATGATTACAATCGGAACTGGCCCGATGCTGCCTTGCCCGATGAACTTGAACTCCGGCGGTAGGGTATAGAGACCCAGGGGTCGCCCTCCGGTAAACAACAGGCAGGCGCCGCGCGCGATGACCATGATGGCCAGCGACACGATGAAATGATGCAGACCCACGCGGGTCACAAAAAACCCCATGAAAGCTCCGATCCCCGTGCACAGAGCGATGGAAATTGCTGAGGCAACCCAGGGGTCTACTCCGCTGAGAAACAGCCAGCCCGCGATCACCATTGCCAAGGCCGTGACCGAACCGACCGACAGGTCTATCCCGCCCGAAATCAACAGGATCGTCATCCCAATCACCAGAATGCCATCGATCGCAAAGGCCATCGACATGGCCCGCATATTCGCCCAAGTCAGAAAGTAGGGCGAGGCAAAGGACATGATCAGGAACAGCCCCAGAATGATCACGATCAGCCCGGTTTCGCGCATCCGAAACAGCCGTTTCAGCGGCGAGGTGCTGTCGCTCGGGTTTGCCTGGGCCATATTCACTGTGTTGTCCATCTTGTTTTCTCCGCTCATGCAACCGTGGCCTGCGCATCCATGACCGAGGCCAGACGCATGATGTTTTCTTCTGTCATATCCTCATCCGTTACCTGACCGCTGATATGCCCTTCGCGCACCACCAGCACCCGGTCACACACACCGATCAGTTCCGGCAGCTCCGAGGAGATCACGACGATTCCGACGCCATCCCGCGCCAGATCCCGCAGAATGCGGTGGATTTCAGCTTTTGCGCCCACGTCGACCCCGCGGGTCGGTTCATCCAGAAAGATCAGCCGCGGGTTCACCGACAACATCTTGGCAAGCGCCACCTTCTGCTGATTGCCACCTGAGAGCGACGAAACCGGATCGGAGAGGGATCCGTATTTCAAGTTTAGCTTTCGACCCAGCGCTTCGGCCTGCGCCTCCTCCGAGGCCGATTGAATCAACCCCAGCCCATTGGCTACCTGGTCGGGCTTCAGGGCGGAAATATTGGCCGAGATCGGCAGGTCCAGAAACACGCCGTCGCCTTTGCGGTCCTCGGACAGGTAGACCATGCCCTTTGCGATACTGTCCTGATAGGTGCGCAGGTTTAGTTTTTCGCCATTCAGCCAGACCTCTCCCGAGATGTCGCCTTCCAGACGGCAGATACCCTTGGCGATCTCGCTGCGGCCTGCACCGATCAGCCCGGCGATGCCCAGAATCTCACCCTTTTTCAGGCTGAAGGATACATTGCGGAACCGTGTCGCCTCGGTCAGGTTGCGCACATCCAACAGGATATCGTCCGATTTCTCGTCTTTGGTCTGTTTCTCGGGATACAAATTGTCGATCACCCGTCCGACCATGGCATTGACCACGTCCGAGGGCTGAATCTCTGCCACATTCTGCGTCACGATATGTTGGCCATCCCGGAACACGGACACCCGGTCGCAATTGTCGAATATCTCGACCATGCGGTGCGAGATATAGATGATGGAAATACCTCGATCCGCCAAGTCACGCATGATCCCGAACAGGGTCTGTGCCTCGGCCTCGGTCAGTGCGGCGGTGGGTTCGTCGAGGATCAGGATACGGCAATCAAGGGTCAGCGCCTTTGCAATCTCGACCAGTTGCTGGTTCGAGATCGACAGGTTCTTGACCAAAACGGCCGGATCAATATTGCTGAGTTGGCGAAAGACGTCGCGGGCCTCATGCTCCAGCTTTTTGTAATCCATCAGCCAGGACCTGCTGACATTTGTCTTGGCCATAAAGATGTTTTCGGCAACCGACACATCCGGGCACAAGGCGATTTCCTGATGGACAAACCCGATGCCCAGACGCTGTGCCATTGTCGGCGAGGTGATCTTGACCGGCTTGCCATCCAGCATGATCTGCCCGTCATCGGGTTGCAGGATGCCATCGATCACGTTCATCAAAGTCGATTTACCGGCCCCGTTCTCGCCTGCGATGGCGTGTATCTCACCTTTGCGCAGTTCAAAGTCGACGCCGCGCAAGGCTTTGACTGGGCCAAAGGACTTGCTGAGGTTCGAGATTTTCAGGATCACATCGTCTTGCATTACACCATCGCGCCCAGTTTCGTTTGGGGTGGGCGCTGCCTTCGATTGCAAGGCAGCACCCTTTTCGGGGATCAGGCCGGATCGCGGCCTTCCATATAGACGTTCAGGTCAAAGCTGTCGGCATTGTCCTTGGTGATGACGGCAAAGCCGTTGTCCATGAACGGGATCTGAACGGGGTTGAAACCACTGGTTTGCCAGTCGTTGAACGGGTCAAAGACATCCGCCCGATTGGCCAAGTGCACCGCCATGAAGCCCATGAAGCCCTGCACACCCTGGTTGGGGTTCAACGACATGTGAATGTTGCCCGCCTTGATATGTTCCAGCGTTGTAGGCGTCACATCCGCATGCATGATCAGCAGGTCCGAGTTCGCTTCCAGCTTGGCCGCAACCGCGCCTTCGGCTGAACCTGCCTCAGGGATCCAGATCGCGGCCACATTCGGGTTGGCCTGAATGATCGACGCAGTAGCGCGATAGGCGGCGTTGCTGTCCTGATTGGTGGCCTGACGACCGACCAGGTTCATGTTCGGATAATTCTCTTCCATATATGCGACCAGGGCCGTCACGCGTAGGTCGTGGTTCGATTGGCCCGGGTTCTCCAGCACCGCATATTCCGCGCTGTCACCCACTTGCTTGACGATCTCTTCGGCGGCAAATTTCGCCTCGGCCAGGTTGTCCGATGTAATATACGCGGTCCGGTCCGAGTTCGGGCTGTCGGCGGCAAAGGTTACAATCTCGGTGCCGTTGCCGATGGCCCGGTTGATCGGCTCGATGAACGGGTCCGACTGCATGGGGTGCAGCAGGATACCGGCGGGGGTCTTGACCAGATCCTGTTCGAACGATGCGATTTGTTTGGTGATATCGTAATCGGGTGTGCCCGAGAATACCGTTTCGCAGCCGAATGCCTCGGCCGCCTGTTTGAAGCCCTGGTAGACAGGCACCCAGTAGGGGTGGCCCGAGACCATGACGTTCATGATATACGTCTCACCGGGTTCGCACATGATCCCCTCAGCCGCCGCCGGAGCTGCGGCCGAGATGCTGCCGACGAGTGCAGTTGACGCAAGAACTGTCTTGAGTTTCTTATAGTTCATGGAATTCCTCCCTAGGTCGATTGCTCGTCGCTCCTGAAATAGTTTTCCTCCACAGCATCAGGAACGCAAGAAATTTCAGTGCGTGCATTTTGTTGCACAGCTTTATTCATAGGTGGAGCGTGCGCTTGGTCAACGAAGTTTAGGACAATTCCCAAAACTTGAAAAAAATTTCACAAATACTC
The DNA here is from genome assembly GCF_059611165.1 of Ruegeria sp. CDSB013. Lineage (NCBI taxonomy): Bacteria > Pseudomonadati > Pseudomonadota > Alphaproteobacteria > Rhodobacterales > Roseobacteraceae > Ruegeria > Ruegeria sp. CDSB013. The sequence continues at coordinate 97,698 of NZ_JBXWPA010000006.1, forward strand.
GCGCTGTGTCGCCGACTATCGGTTGTTTCGCAATCTTTTGTAAAAGCCAATCTAGGCGGTTTACTGGACACATCTATCCTGCGGATAATGCAATTTGTGGACAGCTCCGGTGTTGCAAGGGTTTTCTTTGTGATTTTGATCGTTTTGCGTAGCGGTCATTTGTCCGGCCTATTTGTGCGGCGCGATTGACCGCTGGCCCTGATGAAATCCACATGCTGGATCCCTATCAAGCCCGAAGTGGACATTGGATTTGAAGCACACTTGGCGGGTCAGCGGAAAAAGCTGCCAGCCCGGATGACCGTCTTTTCTCCAGCGTAAATTTGTTGGTTGTCTTCCAATAGACCCACTAAAAGTCGCACGTCCACAAGGCCGCCATACTCTCGGAACTGGAATTGCCTGAGAAAGAGACTGAAGACTTAAGTGCGTTTACGAAGACGCTATCCTGTACACAGTCGCCCGAGATTCAAACTTATGGCTTCATTCCTGCAGAGCAGGTCAGAAAAACAAACGCCGTTCGCTGCAACTTGCGTGAGTAATTGCAGCTTGTCCGAAGGGTACTCAAAAATCCATCGGGATGGCCAAAACTCACTCCCCAAAAACAAAGAGTGAATGGTGTGACTACATTCCAAAAAGTTGCTTTTTAGGTTCCAAATGCACCTGCCCTTGAAAAAGTTTATTCCGAGTACTTTCGAAAAGTCCGCACGACGCCCATCGTCTAAATTTTCTTGTTTTCAATACAGTAAGGCGCTGTATCTTGAACGGAAAGGACCACCGTTGGGACGCGGGAGATTTCACAATGGAATTGATTACAGAACAACTGCGCGCCTTCCCGATCATGGCACTGTTTCTTTGTCTGGGTCTGGGATACGGCGTTGGGAAGTTTCGGGTCGGCAAGTTCGAACTGGGGGGCATCGCCGGTACGTTGTTGGTGGCGGTCTTCATTGGCCAAATCGGCGGTATCAACCTTAGCACCGATGTTCAGAATGTATTCTTTTCCCTCTTCATTTTTATGGTTGGCTATAATGGCGGGCCTCAATTTTTTGCGGCCTTGAACCGAACTGCTCTGACCAAGTTACTTGCCGCGTTTACGATGACCCTCTGGGGGTTGTTTTTTGTTATTGTTGTTGCTCGGTTGGCCGGCTTGGATAAAGGGTTGGCGGCTGGATTAGCCGCTGGTGGCCTGACACAATCTGCAATCATCGGCACCGCTGGAAATGCCATAGATCTGCTTGGGCTGGCCGCAGATGAGGCGGAAAAGTTGAAAACCAACATCGCCGTGGGATACTCGGTCACTTATATCTTCGGCTCGATCGGCCCAATATTGGCAGTTAGTGTCATTCCAATCATCATGCGTGTCGACCTGCGACAAGAAGCGATTAAGCTGGCTCAGAAGCTCAGCGGCGGCGGTCGCAAACTAGAGGAAGGTGAGTTCCTTCCTATGAACCGGTTTGACGCCCGAGCCTATCAGGTAAATGCCGATGCAACCATTGCCGGAAAACCCGTCAAAGACATCGAAAGCGGCTATGATGGCGATCTGATCGTCGAACGGTTACTCCACGATGGCGCTCCTGTGGATCCGAATCCTGAAACAGTGGTCAATGCAGGAGACGTTGTGGTCGTCTCTGGCCTCGTAGCGACTTTGACCCAGTTTGAGGGTAGCGCCAGTGGTGAAATCGGAGAGTATCCTCCTGAACTGACGGTTGTAGAGGAACGTCGAAACGTAGTGGTCACCAACCGCAAACTGACTGGCAAAACGTTGGCAGAATTGAGCGAGGCTCTGACAGCGGATCAAAGGCGCGGTGTTCACATCTCAAAGATCACCCGCATGGGCCATGATGTCCCCGTCTTGCACAACACTGAGATCCACGCAGGGGACGAGGTCAGTATTGTCGGTCACAAGGACGATCTGAACCGAGTTGCGAAAGTTGCGGGCTACGTTCCGCCTTCGGCCTCGGTAACCAATTTCATTGCATTGGGGATCGGCGTGGCCATCGGCTATCTGATAGGAGAGATCAGTTTTGTCATCGCGGGAACGAAGGTGGCTTTGGGGTCCGGCCTCGGATGCCTAGTTACAGGGTTGATCATCGGCTACATGCGCATCCGGCGGCCCAAGATCGGCGGTATTAACCGTGGGGCCGCGAATTTCCTTCAGAGCTTTGGATTAGCTGTGTTTGTTGGTGTCGTTGGCCTCAATGCAGGCAAGCCCGCGCTAGAGGCGATTCAGGAATATGGGATCACGCTGCTGCTGTTGGGTGTAGTGGTTACATTGATGCCCATGATCGTGCAGTTCCCAATCAACTATTTCGCCCTGCGTATAAAAAACCCGATTGAGGCCTGTGCGGTTGTGACCGGATCACGCTCGGGCAATCCCGGTTTTGCGACACTATTGGAAAAGGCTGGAAACTCGACTCCCACACCGGCCTTCACCATGACCTATGCCGTGGCCAACATCTTCCTGACGCTCTGGGGGCCGCTGGTTGTGGCTTTTGTTCCGTGAGTCAAACCGGAAATGGGCGCGACAACCGGGATCCTAACTTGAAAGGGTGCGATCAGCGTGTGTGGCAACCATCACGCTGATCCGTTCCTCATTGCTAGTGCTAGATTTCAACCGTGCAAAGGCAGTCCTTTCGAGGCACGGTAGGCCTGCACGTAACCAGTGGCCACCGCGCGCACCGCCCTTCCGATCTGGCGGTAAGCGCTATCATCCAAATTGGCGAACGATACCCGCGCCGACCAGTTGGGCGCGTCAAAGCCCGACCCATTCAGCAAAACGATCCCGTGATCCTGAGCCAGTTTGAAGGATATATCTAGAGGGTGGACATTCTCCTTAATCCATTCGACCACCTCTTCGCCCACGTATTTACGGAGCCAGAATTCGAAGTCGATGATACCGTAATATTTGTCGAACAGCGGGTTATCTGGAACGTCGATGCCCATCCCTTCGACCAACTCGTCAAAGCGATGCTTCAGAATACCCCAGCAGAATTTCTGATAGGCCTTCTCTTCGTCCATAAGCTCGACCAGTGAAAACAAAGTCATCATCACCTGCTGCGGCAGTGATAGACCTGCGGTGTGGTTCAGCGCAACATCGCGACTGTCGGCAACGATCCGGTCAATGAACTTGAACGAGGATGGATCAGGCGTCAACGTTTCGTACCGTGCGTTGACGACGGCCTTGGTTTCGTCCGGAGCCTCCGCAATCATCTTGTCGAAGATGTTGTTCTCGGCCACCAAAATCGCGCCCAAGCGCCACCCGGTGCAACCGAAATACTTGGAGTAGGAATAGACCCCAATGGTATTCTCAGGCAGGTGCCCCAAGATGGACTGAAAGTTTGGAACGAAGGTCCCGTAAACATCGTCAGTCAAAATGATCAGGTCCGGGCGGCGGTTCTTTACGAACTCGACAAGCCGAGTCGAGACTTCGGGGCTGATAGCGACTGATGACGGGTTGCCCGGGTTGACCAGAAATAGTGCTTTGACTTTCGGGTCGGACAAAATTTCGAAATCATCGTCGTTCAGTTGAAAATGGTCCTCTTCTGTCGAAGATACATCCACTGTGTTCAGCCCGTAGTCCTCAAGTACCGGCATTTCCAGATAGGGCGTGAAAATCGGTGTGCCCAACGCAATGGTGTCGCCGGCATTCAGCAACCGCTGGTTCTTGAGTGCCTTGAAAATGTAACACATCGCAGCGGTTCCACCCTCAACTGCGTAGATATCGAACTTCGCATCCGGTCGGTTCCCCGCGCACATCGCCCACATGACGTATTCGTGGACAATCGCCTCGTTGTGCTCCATGCACCGGTCGGGCATCGGGTAATGGTCGCCAACAATACCGTCGGTCAGCTCAAGCACGAAATCGTCTGGCGTAAAACCAAATCTCTCAATCGCAAAATCCACTACGGCCACCAAAGCTTCCGCCCCTGGAGGGCCGTTTTCTTCAACCGATTTGGCGCAATATGCTTTTAGCCGGTCATAACAGCCTGGCCCTTGCGGCATCCCGGCCAGACCGACCTGCGGCTCATTACGATGGCGCTGTGCTTCTGTCATAGCGAACTGCCCTAAAAGGAAAAATGCCTCCCGCGCTTTAGTGGCGATCCAGTTAGGGTTCCCTCGACCAGCATTAAGATATGGCAGAGCCATCTGCCGCGCCTCTTTTTGCGCCAACTTGATAAGTTCGTCTTTGATTTGGAAAGGACTTAGGTTTTCAAATTTATGCAGGTTGAGCGATTCTGGCATGACATCAAATCCTTGCGCTAAAACAGATGACGTAGTTTAGCGGATCGCATGCAAGGCATTGTGTCAATTAAAACAACGCTAATTGAAGGGAACGGTGTAAAACCGAAGACTACTAGTCTTCGTAACAAGCCTTGGGCGTAACCATTTTGCAAGGCAGACAGAGTGATGGAATTTACGCCGAGGCTTTGGGCTCGGTAGTGACATCCCACGAACATTTGCAAAGTTCTCTATCTGCGCATAGCTGCCATTTTTGAGGATCCATGCCGCAACTGCAGCGAACGGCAGCTTGGTGGCCAGACTGTTACTTTTTCAGTTCGACAGAATGATACAATCGCAACTTGCGGTGGGGTTTTCTTCCCCACCATTTTCCTTTCGTGGGCCAGCGGGATTTGGACAGGTCAAACGCTCTGGCCGTCAGTGTGAGGGCGCGGCCCTCCCCCTCGGGCAACCCTATTAGACCGGCCGTGTCCTCGGCCGTGCCTGCGGGCCGCACCACCCCTGCCGATTAGCATTGCCTCGCCCCCTCCCGCGTTCGCCACGTGGCAGATCAGCAGGAACAGGCGGCTTCGCCGTCTGATCTGCAAATCAGCCCTGATTTCCGGAAGGGAAGTCAGATCAAACGAAACAGTCTACGGGAGAACGAAAAAGGGGGTGTTGGGTCAGTTTATGACGCAAAGGTCAATTTCGTCTGACGTCCAACTGTCGGGCGACACATAGTTTTGCCACTCAATGACAGCTAAGCTATTGATTTTGAATCATGCGGAAATTCTTCTGCGCACAGGTTTTGCCATTTGCGACTCAAAAGCCTTCCACAACATGGGTACTTCTAGTTAGCCGTCATTACTCGAAATACGGTGAAAGCTGGGAAAGCGTCTACGTCGAACTTCAGCACGAAATGAAGTCCGTCATGTGATCAAATATACTTGCCCTTCAAGGAAGGAGACACCGAACGACGGGATTTCAGAAGAGAATACAGTTTCAATTGAACGTGTTCAGAGGATCAAACCAAATCCCGAGCCTAAATTTAACCAAGTTTTGCGTTTCATTCTTCAATCCTGAAACCCATTTCAAGCATCTGCTTTAGACAGTTACGGCCTGCAACAACTTATCGCGTGTCACGTCTTCCCTAGTGCCGTTGATCAAGACTTCTCCGCGTCGCAACACGATAAATCTGTCGGCAAGGTCATAGGCAAAGTCAAAGTATTGCTCCACCAGGATGATTGCCATTCCGCTCGTGGTTCTGAGGTGCCGGATGACTTCGCCTATCTGTTGGATGATGTTGGGCTGAATTCCTTCGGTCGGCTCGTCCAACAGCAGCAGGCGTGGCCGCGTGATCAGTGCCCGCGCGATCGCCAGCTGTTGCTGCTGACCGCCAGAAAGGTCACCTCCACGACGGTTTTGCATCTGCTTGAGAACCGGGAACATGTCAAAAATTTCATTTGGAATAAAATGCTCGCTGGCTGCCAGACAGGCGTACCCCGTTTCAAGGTTTTCGCGAACTGTGAGCAAAGGAAATATTTCACGACCTTGTGGAACATAAGCCACGCCTTTCCACGCCATTTGATGAGCAGGCAGGACACCCAAAGGTTTCCCGTCCAGTTCCAGATTGCCACCCGAGCGCAGATGCGTACCTGATATTGCTTTCATCAGGCTGGTTTTCCCGACACCATTGGTCCCCATGACACAAGTCACTTCACCTTGTCTGGCTTCCATGTAAATCCCGTTGAGGATTTGCGAATGCCCATAATGTAAAGTCAGATCAGTCAGCTTCAGCATTGTTTAGCGCCCTAGATAAACGTCGATGACGTCCTGGTTAGATGTCACGTGATCAAGACTGCCTTCAGCCAAGGCGGACCCTTCGTGTAAAACCGTGACTTTGCAATTCAGGCGTCGGACAAATTCCATATCGTGTTCCACCACGACAACGGCACGGGTTTTGGCGGCTTGTACCAGTAAGTCGGTGGTGTGTTCGCGCTCCTGCGGTGTCATGCCGGCGGCAGGTTCGTCCACCAGCAAGAGTAGTGGCTCCTGGGCCAGCAGCATGCCAATTTCCAGCCATTGTTTTTGACCGTGGCTCAGTTCACCAGCTTTGCGGCTTAGGTCTTGATGCAGACCGATTTCGACAGCCAGATCTTCAACTTTCTGCAAATCCTCAGTGGTGGTTCGATAGAAAAGCACGTGAAGCCAGCCACGTTTGTTCTGAAGCGCCATCAGCAGATTTTCGTGCACGGTCTGGTCTTCGAAAACCGTTGGTTTCTGAAACTTCCGCCCGATCCCAGCCTGCGCAATTTTTGCTTCGGAAAGTCCCAACAAAGATAGGGATTTCTCTCCCCAGATGACACGCCCTTCATTGGGCCGGGTTTTACCTGTGATGATGTCCATGAACGTAGTCTTACCGGCCCCGTTCGGGCCGATCACTGCGCGAAGCTCAACGTCGCCGATCTGGAACGACAAGTTGTTGATAGCTCGGAAACCGTCGAAAGTGACCGAAACACCGCTAACCTCAAGCAAAGTGTTCATTCCATGGCCTCCTTCTCTCGCAGAGCGCCGTCACCCGGTCCCAAATTTGCCCCATGCCTGTCCGGGTGGCGGCGATCGGTCCACAAGTCGAACAATCCTCCGATGCCCTGAGGGGCAAACAACGTAACCAACACGAAAGTTACGCCCAGTAGCACCTGCCACCAATCAACCCATTTGATCGTATAAAACCCAAGCGGAATATCCGGGGCCTGCCCGCCCGTGAACCACGTGCTCAGAAGGCTGACAAAGGCTGCGCCAACTACCGCGCCGTACAAGCGGCCTCGTCCACCGATGGCGACCCAGACGGCCAAATAGATCGAGGCGATGGGGGCCATCTCCTCGGGATTAATGATGCCAGCTTGCGGATAGTAAAGCGCGCCGGCAATGGCTGCGATGCAAGCAGTCAGGGTGAAGACGGCCAGCTTGTAGACCTCGACCGAGTAGCCAAGGAAGCGCACTCGTGCCTCGTTATCGCGAATGCCGCGGATGACCGAGCCGAACTTGCCTGACACGATCCATGCGGCCAGCATATAGCCCAGACCCAGCGCCAGTGCTGAAGCCCAGAGGAACCAGATCGACACCACGTCCTGCGAGGCGGTGACACCTGGCAGGTTCTGCAAGCCGGACAGCCCGTTATTGCCGCGCAAGCCGCTGTCGTTCTGGAACAGGTACAGGGCCAGCGCCAGAGTCATAGCCTGGGTCAGGATCGACAGATACACACCGGTGACACGGCTCCGGAAAGCCAACCATCCAAAGATCAGCGCCAGTAGACCGGGGACCAGCACGATCAGGATCAGTTGCAGTGTCAGGCTGTGGGAAAACACCCAGATCAACGGAAATTCCGACGATCCGACAACGCCAAAGACTTGTGTAGCGATGGCGTCCACCACCTCGGCCGAAGTCGGTGGAATTTCGGCCTGTGCCAGCGAGTCTACCACGATCAGGCGTGTACGCTCGTACATCAGCCACATACCGATCATGTAGCCGCCCAGCCCGAAAAAGGCGAAGTGGCCCAACGACAGGATGCCAGTGAAGCCCCAGACCAGATCCATCGCCACTGCGATCAGGCACAGGCACAGGGTCTTGCCCAGTGTTTTAACGAAACTGGTCGAGATTACGCCGATCCCGAAACCCTCGGACAGGATGGTCACGCTCAGGGTGAACAGGGACAGGATGGCAAGAAAGACCAGCACGGATGGGTTCTTGGAGATAAAGCTGCGTTCCATGGCTCAATCCCCCGCCGCGCGGCCCTTGAGGGCGATGATGCCCCTTGGCCGGAACTGGATGAAAATGATGATGAAGATGATCATGTAGGTTTGCGCCGCGAGGGTGTTCGATGGGTTCATCCACTCGATCCCTTTCTGCAGGAAGCCGATCATTCCGGCACCCGCCAGCGCGCCCCAGATGTTGCCGACACCGCCGACAACAACGGTCATGAAGCTTTGTACGATATAATCGCTGCCCAAATCTGATGTGACCTTGGCAAAGAGGCCGATGGCGACACCCGCAATCCCGGCGATGCCCGAGCCCAGCCCGAAGGTCAGCATGTTCACCCGCCCCGGATTGATCCCCATCGACCCCGCCATGCGCGGGTTCTGCGTCACCGCGCGCATCTCAAGCCCCAGCCGGGTCCGTTTCATGATGTAGAGGAACAGCCCCAGAAAGATCATAGCCAGCACGAAGATCGCGATGCGGATATAGCTGATCGCGACCACGTCGTTCAGCACCCACGCCCCGTTGAGCCAGCCTGGAGCGGTCAGCGGACGAGCCTGTGTACCAAAGATGTTCTTGGCCAGTTGCTGCAGGGCAATTGAGATACCGAACGTCGCCAGAAGTGTCTCCAGCGGCCGGGCGTATAGCCAGCGGATCACCAACCTCTCCATTGCGACACCCATGGCAAATGTCACGGCAAAGGCCATGGGGATTGCCACGACGATCGAAAGCGTGTGGTCAGGGATAAACTGTTGCACCACGTAGCCGGTATAGGCGCCCATCATAATAAACTCACCATGGGCCATGTTGATCACGCCCATCACGCCGAAGGTGATGGCCAGACCAATGGCGGCGAGGAAATAGATCGACGCCAGTGAGATCGCGTCCAGCGTCAGGTCGAGTGTTTGGTTCAGGCCGACCTTCAGTTCGATCTGTTCCAGAGTTTTCTCGGCTGCTTCGGTGACCTCAGCAGACGACTCGCTGTAGGTCTCGAAGAATACATGCGCGTTTACTGCAGCGTCGATGTCTGCGTCCGTGAATAAGGCTGGCACAAGCCCGGCCTCTGCCAGAGAGGCATACGCACGCTCGCGCATTGCATCTGAACTCAGTTGCGCGACGGGAATGTCACCTACACGACCACCGACAATGTTAGTCGATAGTGCCGCTCTGATATCATCCGCTGAAACACGCGGTGGGGCGAGGTTTCCCGCAACGAGCAAGTCATATGCTTCGTCGGACGTTAAGACTTCTGAGCCCGCTTCAAGAATAACTGCGACGTTCAGGTCAGTGGGCAATTCGAGAGCGGCGTGCCGGGAGGTGACGACCAAAGGGTTCAAAGCGGCACGAACATCTACGCCCAGATCGCCGGACATTTCTTCGATTGCGGCCACGCGGGCTGCGGTATCTTCGTCAAATCCAATCGTCAGCAATCGTTCAAGCCGCTGTTTTTGCGCTTTCAATTCCGTGTCCGGTTCATCGTCTATCGAAGCCCGCAGCGGCTCTAATAGTGCGCTTTCGGGATCACGCTGAATGGATTGCAGGGCCGCCAGCCGCTTCGCGCGGTTGGGATCGGTCAGTTGGAACTGCACCAACGCTGTCCCAATCATCGCGCGGATACCGCTGTTGGGCTTCAACTGCTTAAGCTCGGACTTCTCGAAGGTGCCGACGATCGCACCTGTATCGAAATCGGTCAGTTCATACGACCGCCCCTCACCTTTCTGGCCAGCGAAGAACAGACCGTCAGACTTGCGCATCCACATGTTTTTGGCGGCCCATGTCTCAAGCATTACTTGCGCCTGAGGCAAACCGCTGGACGCAATAGCATCAATCGCCGGTTTGATCGTCTTACGCGAACTTTTGGCGATGATCTCCTGATGTTCTTGCAGGATCGGTTGCAGACCGACCTCTTGAGCGTTTGCAGTCAGGCCGGCGCACAGGATTGCGAGGCCCGCAAGGAAAAGTCGTACCATGTGGTGAAACCCGAATGTCTTTTGTGGCAAGGCGGGCAAACAAACCCGCCTTGCGTGGTCTGTTAGTAGTTCGACAGGGTCTGAACGCAGGTCTTGGTCTCGGTGTTGTACATACCGCAACCCAGCTCTTTCCAATCAGAGACCAGCACAGCCGACTCCGGAAGGAAATCAGTCCACGCGTCACCCGGCACGACTTCGGTTTCGCTGATGATATCGAACTGGCCGTCTTCCTGAATCTCACCGATCAGAACCGGTTTCGCCAGGTGGTGGTTTGGCAGCATGACGGCGGTGCCACCGGTCAGGTTCGGGAACTCCTGCCCGTACATCGCAGCGCGCACGGAATCGACTTCGGTCGAACCGGCCTCGGTCGCGGCGTTCACCCACATGTTGAAGCCGATGTAGTGCGCCTCCATCGGGTCGTTGGTCACGCGTTCATCGCCCATGGTGGCTTTCCAGGTGTCCACGAATTCTGCGTTGACCTCGGTATCCGCCGACTGGAAGTAGTTCCAAGCGGCGAGGTGACCGACGAGGTTGGTGGTATCCAGACCGGACAGTTCTTCCTCACCGACCGAGAAGGCCACGACCGGAATGTCATCTGCCGAAACACCAGCCGCTGCCAGTTCCTTGTAAAATCCGATATTGGCGTCACCATTGATGGTCGAAATCACGCCGACTTTCTTGCCATCCGCGCCTAACGCGACCACATCAGCCACAATCTTGGACCAGTCGGAATGGCCGAAAGGGGTGTAATTGACGAAGATATCGTCATCAGCAATACCCTTTTGTTTCAGATAGCTTTCAAGAATATTGTTGGTGGTTCTGGGGTAGACATAGTCCGTGCCGAGCAAAGCAAATTTCTCGACCCCCAGTTCCTCCAGAAAATAGTCTGTCGCAGGGATTGCCTGTTGGTTCGGCGCGGCGCCGGTGTAAAATACGTTTTTCGAGGACTCCTCGCCCTCATACTGAACCGGGTAGAACAGCAGGCCGTTCAGCTCTTCGATGACCGGCAGCACCGATTTCCGGCTAACCGAGGTCCAGTTGCCAAAGATCACGTCCACCTCATGCACGGTCAGCAGCTCGCGCGCTTTTTCAGCAAATAGCGGCCAGTCGGATGCGGGGTCGACCACAACCGCCTCAAGCTGCTTGCCCAGCAGGCCGCCCTTCGCGTTTTGCTGATCGATCAGCATCAGCATTGTGTCTTTCAGCGTGGTTTCCGAGATCGCCATCGTGCCGGACAGCGAATGCAGCACGCCAACCTTGATCGTGTCCTCAGCCGACAGTGCGGCGGTGGCCATGGCAGCAAATACAAGTGATCCGGCGAGCGTGGATTTGAGCGATTTCATATAATCCTCCTGGCGGGGCCGGGAGAGAGGGCTTGCGCAAAGGCACACTCTTCTTCTACCTGATCCCCGCAACTGTTGTTGCGTTCCGTGTGGCGGTTGTGTTCGAGGTCCAATTCGCGCAGCCGTCACACACCCCCGGGTCGTTTCCGCGGTGGCACCCATACGGTTTCTGCATCGCAGCAAGCTTGGCAACTTACCATTTACCCAATTTGGGAAATCGGCGAGATGCGCCTATTTTTTCATCCAAGACCGGGGTCGCTGTCTAAAATTTAGACGCGCGATGTCGAAATAAGCAGATTTCGACACTGTAGATTAGTGTTCCGCCCCTTCAACAGAGAAACAGGTGCCACCAAACCAAGCTCTATAGGTGCCTTATTACCCAAGTTACAGCCATATTGCCCACGCACAGTGCTGTTCCACCGCGTGCTGCAGGTGCCGTCAGCCTGAGCACTAAGAAACTGGGCAAAAAGACGGTGCTGGACACGCTTCGCCAGTCCGGGTCATTTAAATGCCTGTTTCCCAGAACCACGACGTCTGATCTTGATACGGTTCTTCTGAACACGGCAGGTGGAGTGACCGGAGGGGATACATTCCGGTTTTCCGGCATGGCCGCAGAAGGCACCGCGCTGACTTTGACAACGCAAGCCTGCGAGAGGGCCTACAAGGCTCAACCCGAAGAATGTGGCCAGATTACCAATCATCTGACAGTTGAGGCCGGAGCCCGGCTGAACTGGTTGCCGCAAGAGACTATTCTGTTCAATGGCAGTGCTTTGGACCGCCGCCTCAGGATCGATATGGCGCCGGATGCCGAGATGCTGATGGTAGAGCCGCTGGTCTTCGGTCGCGCGGCCATGGGCGAGACGCTGACCGACATCCGCTTGCGCGATCAGATAGAGATTCGACACGCAGGGGCGCTGGCGTTTCTGGATACGATACGGTTCTCGGGGAATTGGCACTCTCACCTTTCGAAGCCAAATGTTGCAGATGGCGCGGGTGCGATGGCGCTGATCGTCTTTGCGTCGAAAGCGGCCGGAACTCGACTGGATTCCATTCGCAAAATGCTACCCGATACTGCCGGCGCAACCTTGATCCAACAGGACCTGCTGGTCGCCCGTATTCTGGCCGACAACAGCTTGGCTCTTCGCCGCACATTGATGCCGATTTTGCGCCGGTTGAACAAAGACACATTACCCCGATGCTGGATGCTCTGACATGAACCTGACACCTCGTGAAAAAGACAAACTTCTGGTCGCCATGGCCGCCGAGGTCGCCCGAAAGCGGCTGGACCGCGGCGTCAAACTGAACCACCCCGAGGCTATCGCCCTGATCACCGACGCCGTGGTCGAGGGCGCGCGAGATGGCCATTCGGTTGCCGACATGATGCAGGCCGGGGCTGAAGTGATCACCCGCGGCCAATGTATGGAAGGCGTGCCCGAGATGATCCACGAGGTGCAGATCGAAGCCACCTTCCCGGATGGCACCAAGCTTGTGACTGTCCATAACCCTATTCGCTAAACCTCAGAGGAGTTCCCAATGTATCGCATGCTGTTTCCCGCCCTCATTCTGGCTGGCCCTGCCATGGCCCATTCGGATACCCATGTTCACTCCCATGGCAGTGATTATGCCCTGCTCGCAGCTGGGCTGGCATTGATCGCGGTCATCGCTGTCACAGTGATTATGAAACTGCCAAAATGATCCCCGGTGAGATCATACCCGCCGAGGGTTCACTGACGCTCAATGCCGGACGCAGCAGTCGTCTTGTTGTTGTCGCCAACACCGGTGATCGACCCGTTCAGGTCGGCAGCCATTACCATTTCGCCGAAGCGAACTCCGCCTTGGATTTCGATCGCTATGCAGCTTTAGGGATGCGATTAGACATCCCAGCAGGTACTGCCGTGCGATTTGAGCCGGGTCAGACTCGCGAGGTTATGCTGGTGCCCTACGACGGGCGCCGCCACATCTACGGTTTCAATATGCATATCATGGGGGCTCTGAAAAATGCCGGGCAAAATCAGTCGGAGTGACTACGCCTCTATGTTTGGCCCCACGGTCGGCGACAAAGTACGATTGGCGGATACCGATCTGATTATTGAGGTCGAGAAAGACCTGATCGTTGAGCGTGCAACAGCCGCGCGTTTTAGCGAAACCGGACACCGCGAAGACGTCTATGGCGAGGAGGTCAAGTTCGGTGGCGGCAAAGTCATTCGTGATGGAATGGGGCAATCTCAGTTCACGCGCGCCGAAGGGGCGGTGGATACGGTGATCACCAACGCGCTGATCCTCGATCATTCCTGCATCTACAAAGCGGATGTGGGGTTGAAAGACGGGCGTATCGCCAAGATCGGCAAGGCCGGAAACCCGGATACGCAGCCCGGTGTGGGCATCATTATCGGTCCTGGCACCGAGATCATTGCGGGCGAAGGTCGCATTCTGACCGCAGGCGGGTTCGATAGCCACATCCATTTCATCTGCCCACAACAGATCGAAGACGCGCTGCATTCCGGCCTGACCACTATGCTGGGCGGCGGCACCGGTCCGGCGCATGGGACGCTGGCGACCACCTGCACCCCCGGCCCCTGGCATATCGGACGGATGTTGCAGGCGGCAGATGCCTTTCCCATGAATCTGGCCTTTGCAGGCAAGGGCAACGCCTCATTGCCCGCAGCGCTTGAGGAACAGGTCCGTGCTGGGGCCTGCGCCCTAAAACTGCATGAAGATTGGGGCACGACCCCTGCCGCTATCGACTGCTGCCTATCGGTGGCTGATGCGATGGATGTGCAAGTGATGATCCACACCGACACGCTTAACGAATCTGGATTTGTCGAAAACACCGTGGCCGCCATGAAAGGCCGCACGATCCACGCCTTCCACACCGAAGGCGCTGGCGGAGGCCATGCCCCGGACATCATCAAGATCTGCGGCCAGGACCATGTCCTACCCTCCTCTACCAACCCGACGCGGCCCTTTACGGTAAACACGGTCGAGGAACACCTCGACATGCTGATGGTCTGCCATCACCTCGACAAATCCATCCCCGAGGACGTGGCCTTTGCCGAAAGCCGCATTCGGCGTGAGACCATTGCGGCCGAGGATATCCTGCACGACATGGGTGCTTTCTCGATCATCGCGTCCGACAGTCAGGCCATGGGCCGCGTCGGAGAGGTGCTGATCCGCACGTGGCAAACCGCAGACAAGATGAAGAAACAGCGCGGGCGCCTGCCCGAGGAAACCGGTGAGAACGACAACTTTCGCGTCCGCCGCTATATTGCGAAATACACCATCAACCCGGCCATTGCACATGGCCTGAGCCACGAGATTGGTAGTATCGAGGAAGGCAAACGCGCCGACCTCGTCCTTTGGAACCCGGCCTTTTTCGGCGTTAAGCCCGAGATGGTTCTGCTGGGCGGCACCATAGCCTGCGCGCAGATGGGCGACCCCAACGCGTCGATCCCTACACCGCAGCCGGTTTATAGTCGCCCAATGTTTGGCGCTTACGGACGATCGGTGGAAAACTCGGCGATCACATTTGTCTCGCAGGCGGCCCATGTGGATGGGATCGGTGATACACTGGGATTGGCAAAGCAAACCGTCGCCGTCCAAAACACACGAGAAATTGGCAAGCAGGATCTTCTGCTGAACAACGCGACACCGCATATCGATGTTGACCCGGAAACCTATGAGGTGCGCGCGGATGGCGAATTGCTAACCTGTCAGCCTGCCGAAGTTCTACCGATGGCACAGCGATACTTTATGTTCTGATTAAAATTTACGCTGCATTGCAGCAAACGCATCCCGGGCATGACCAATCGCCTACTACTAAGCGAGTGAAAGATGACAGATATTAGAACGGAAGGGAGGACCAACGTCTCGCAATTTTACGAGGGTCCCAATGGCACACACAGAAAATCAACAGCATTCCGGTTTTTCCGTATTCGGTCTGTTCTCGGCGATTGGTTCGTCGATCTATTCGGCTCTTGCTCGATTGGCAGAAGCACGATCGCGCACCGATCAAATCCAGTTCCTGCAATCGCTGAGCGACGAAGAACTGCGCAAACGCGGCCTGTCACGCGACCGGATCGTACAACACGTTTTCGCGGGTTCTATCTGGTAATAGCTACCCGTTCCACAGAGGGGGCGCTGGCATGACCATCCTCCTTTGTACAGCACGGCGGTATTCTGATCATCTACACGGCGAGCCTGCAGATGCCCTGTCGCTGACCTATGAAGACCGTTTTTTGCGGCGCAAGGTTCTGACCTGCGAAAGTGGCGAACAGATTCTCATCGACCTGGCACAAACGAC
The DNA here is from genome assembly GCF_059611165.1 of Ruegeria sp. CDSB013. Lineage (NCBI taxonomy): Bacteria > Pseudomonadati > Pseudomonadota > Alphaproteobacteria > Rhodobacterales > Roseobacteraceae > Ruegeria > Ruegeria sp. CDSB013. Next base: position 113,279 of record NZ_JBXWPA010000006.1, read on the forward strand.
TTCGTTGAACCACGGCGGCGCGTTGGTTCTGGACGATGGTCGCGAAGTGGAAATACAGGCTGCGCCCGAAGCGTTGCTGGAGGTAAAAGCCCCGGATCTGACGCGCATCGCGTGGCATATCGGCAATCGCCACACGCCTTGCCAGATCGAAAAGGCTCGCCTGTTGATCCAGGTCGATCACGTAATCCGAGACATGCTTCTTAAAATCGGGGCTACCGCGCGAGAAGTGCACGAGCCGTTCACCCCCGAAGGCGGCGCCTATGGCCACGGCAGGACACATGGCCACACCCACTGACGCCGACATCCTGACGCTGACACAATGGTTGTCCCCTGCCTATCCTGTGGGGGGGTTTGCCTACTCTCACGGACTTGAATCCGCGATTGACTGGGGAACCGTCGCGAATTCCCAGGATACCGAAGCCTGGATTTCAGATGTGCTAGAATATGGCTCTGGTTGGAATGATGCTCTGTTCGTTGTGGCGGCCTTCAATGCGCTGGACAAAGATGAACTGATCAACGTCGATGTCACGGCGCGGGCCTTTTGCGCGACATCCGAAAGGCTCATGGAAACCGAGTTGCTGGGACAGGCCTTCGGAAATGTCACCAAAGGTGTCTGGGAATTGGACCTTGGGCACTTCACCTACCCCGTCTCGATTGGACTGGCTGCAAGACTACAAAACCTTCCCTTGCTGCTGACGACCAAGATGTTTCTGCAAGCATTCGCAAGCAACCTTGTCGCCTGTGCCACGCGCCTTGTGCCACTTGGACAGACCGATGCTCAGAGGTTGATCCGCCAACTGACACCGCTGTGTGCCCAGATTGCTGAAAATGCAAAAAAGGCGAGTCTGGACGAGTTAAGCTCTACTGCGTTCTTGGGGGACATTGCGGCCATGAAACACGAAACACAATATTCGAGGATTTTCCGCACATGACCAGTATAAACGGCCCTCTTCGCGTAGGTATTGGAGGCCCGGTAGGAGCCGGAAAAACTACTTTAACCGCCGCCTTATCTGAAGCGCTGCGCGATGTCTGTTCGGTGGGTGTTATTACCAACGACATATATACGCAGGAAGATGCCGAAGCGCTGATGCGCATGCAGGTCCTGCCGCGGGACAGGATCATCGGCGTCGAAACTGGCGGTTGCCCGCATACAGCAATTCGCGAAGACGCCTCGATCAATTTGGCCGCCGTCGCCGAGATGCAGACACGTCATCCGGATCTCGACATTGTTTTGATTGAAAGTGGAGGCGACAATCTATCAGCCACATTCAGCCCGGAACTGGCGGATCTGACCATCTACGTGATCGATGTCGCCGCAGGCGAGGAAATCCCCAGGAAAGGCGGACCGGCGATTACGAAATCGGACATCCTTGTAATCAACAAGACCGACCTTGCGCCGCATGTTGGCGCTTCGCTGGAGGTTATGGAACGTGATGCGCAAAGAATGCGTAAAGGACGGCCCTTCTTGTTCTCGTCACTTCGTCACAGAAGCGGGGTCGACACAATTGTGGATCTGCTTGTGAAAGGGGGAGGTTTAGAGGTTTCGAAAGCGAGTTAGCCCCCGAGACGAAGAGGCCAAGTTATCGATGCTCAAAGCTGATTGGACAAACCGAAAGCACGATCATCATGTTGGCATTTGTCTGGATGTAATATTTTGTTTTTGTCTGCAGGCTAACTGCAAACGAAATTCACCACGGCATTTTGACAAAATTTGTTAAGAAAAACCTTTTCCTTGACCCGCTTGTTGCGTATCCCAGCTATCAGTAACCAGCGCATCGAATGGCAAGTTTTCGCAACCATCGGGTGACTTGCCGCGCTGTAACAAACCGCGAACGTCGTTGAAGCGGTGTTATGTGAAGCAATCTCTGGTTGAGTGATGGCCGTTCAGTGGAACAAGTTCTAAAGACTGCCTCGCGGGACAAAGCACCAATTCGCTGCGCTAGCGCCAAGGTCGGCAATCAAGGGCGCGCCTAGTGTTTTGGGCGCGCTCAGTTCTTCGACCTAATCCTGCCGGACTATGGCTCTGTAGTCGCCGCGCAATTGAAGTGTCACCGCACCGACCATGTGGCGAAGGTTGTCATCCTTAGTCATGCGGTGGGTTGCGGCTCGCTTGAATTTCCTGAACGCGCTCGGGCCAAGTGGACCTTATGTAGGCGAGAATGTCCCAAATATCGTTATTGGTGAGGGTATCACCAAATCCAGGCATGCCACTTGCAAAGCCGTCGACGCCACGCGCGGCTAACGCCTCCTCGCCACCCAACAGTGTGTATTCGAATAGAAGCTGGTTGTCGTGGTGCCAGGTATGCCCGGTCTCGTCATGAGGCGGCGCAGGCAGAATGCCGTTGTCGTCAGGCGTCCGCCAATCCGGCTGTCCTTCGAGATTGACGCCATGACATGACGCGCATTGTTCAGCGTATAGTGCCTGCCCACTGGTCAAATCCCGGTCTTCCATTTCGTGACCAGCACTTACACTCGTTGCGCAGCTGAAAATTGTGACGATCAAAAAGTCTCGCCTGCTCATGGGATACCTCAATTCGGTAGAGTCAAAACGCTGGTGAGCGTCGCGGTTGCTGCAAGGACCACCAGAATGATTGCGGCTTCGATTTCAATGGAGCGTACCAAGTGGCGGGCGGCATTATCATCCCCGGACTGCATGGCCGGAACGAAGCGGAGCTTGTTTGCGGCTGCCAACGTCAGGACCACGCCCACAAGTGCAAGTTTGATCAGCAGGGTTTGCCCGTAACCTGTTGTCGTTATCGCCCACATATCGCCAAGCAACATCCAAGCCATCAGCAGTCCCGCCAAAATCAATACAGGAACAATAATCGAAGCCGCCTGCCCAAACCGATGCCCCAACATGGCCGCGTTGTTCAGATATTCTGGCCGTTGGGACAGGGCGCGCAACGGCCCAAGGATACCGATCCAAAACGCAACTCCCAGAAGGTGCAGGAGCAATAGCAATCGGAAGCCAGTTTTCTCCAACGCGGGGACATGCCCGACCTGAGCAAATGACCAAAGCGCGAACAATCCGCCTGCAAGTGCGACCCATTGGCCGACTAGGGGTATAAATATCCCGAAGATTATCAGAACCGCCCCGACAACCCGATAGATCAGAACGTCTCCAACCGGGGTTTGCCACAACAGACCGAGCATTTCTGGATCGGTCATACCATCAGCTCCGCCCGTAAGAGCTGCACCGCGCAGCATGAACCCAAGGACAGAGCCCGCAAGCGCAAGCCCCGCCAGCAGCGCAACCTGCACACGCGTCTTATCGCTCAGAGGTGACACCAAGTCGGCAAAAACGGCCCGAATGATCAACAGACCAGTCGCACCACCAATACCGACATAGAGCATCAGCTTGGACAGTATAGCGCCTATTCCCCATACATCGAGCATGGTCAGTCCACTGTGAATGTGAACTCGCCCTGCATGGCGTGCCCGTCTGCACCCAAGCCCCGCCATTCAATGCGATAGGTGCCTTCACCCATGCTTTGAAGCGGGAGCGCGAACGCGCGTCCAAAACTTGTCTGGTCTCCCAGGTCGAGCGTAACGGTGTGAGCTTCCTGATGGATCATGTTGACCTTTGTCAGGCGAATATCATCCGCGAATTTGAAACTGATCTCAGAGGGCACTACGGCAACTGTCGCGCCGTTTTCGGGTGTGGTGGTGTCCACGCTCGAATGGGCAAAAGCGTTTGTGGCAAGCATGGAAATCAATGCAAATGTGGTGAGCTTCTTCATTAAGAGGTTCCTCAATTTATTCCATTAGCGCGCTGGATTTCGCGGATGTAGTCGATGACCATAGCCACATCGCCACGAGTCAAGCCTTCAACCGGAGGCATGTCGCCAAACTGCCAGTGGTGGCTTCTAACGCCCATTGCCACCGCGCGTTGGAAGGACTCGTCCGCATGATGGCTGGGTTCGTAAATAACATGGATCAGCGGCGGACCAGCGCTGTCAACGCCGACCGCGTTGCTGCCGTGGCATGCGGCGCAGGCGTTGTCGAATATTCGCTTTCCGATGGCGGCATTTCCTTCGATAAGCGGCATCTGAATTGCTACCATTGCATCGCCTTCGGTAGCTGCCGACTGCGCGGCTTCCTCAACTGGCGCGGGGCGTAGAGTGATATAGATAGCGACGGCTACTAAGGCGCATGCGCCGATCAGGAGATATTTTTGGTTCATGTACTGGTCCTAACCTTGTGTAACAAAGTGGTGCCGCAAACAATTCGCAGCACACCGGAACGTGTTCAGTGCCGTGAACAGCGTCGGGAGTCTGTTTTAAGTGTTAGGTGGCCTGTCCGGGTTGTCCGGTTCATTGAGCGTCGAGAAGTTTGTTGCCTGTAGTGCCAACACGACCGCTGCTTGGTTAGGTTTGGTTTCGAATGCCTGCGTCGTGAGCGCGAGAACGTTACACAGGAATGGGTTGCATCCTTCATGCGCCGAGCTGCCCGGTTCATGCTGTCTGTCTTCGCTAGGAGCGACCAGCCCGTGGTTAGCGTGTTGCACCTCAACACTTGTCGCCATATGATCAATACAATGCCCGCCAACGCACTCATTGGCTAGCACATGCGCGACGTTCCCAAGCCCCATTACAAGGATCAGAAAAACCGTAAGAAGTGTCGTGGTTATTGGCCGAAGGTACTTCACGTGGCGAAGCTACCCCGGATTCTGACCGAACACAACGCGCGGGCCAAAGGGGCGCAATACCCAACGTCCGGCTACAGTGTACGCAATTGAGAAAGCATAGGGCATGAAACATTCCCGCTGTCGCAATTGGCTGTGAGTTCAGTCAACGCCGCTTCCAAACGCTCAAGTTCCTTTATCTTTTCGCGCACATTGAAAACGTGGTGCTCAGCCAATTCCTTAACGGATTGGCAGTCTTCGCTATCGCCTTCGGATAATTCCAGGAGTGTCCTCGCATCGGCAAGCGGAAAGCCCAAGTCACGGCATTTCTTTAGAAACCGAAGCCGTCCAATGTCGTGCGTAGAGTACATCCGCCGGTTATTTGAAGCGCGTTCCGGTTTAGGCACGATCCCTTCGCGTTCGTAGTAGCGGATCGTTTCAATGCCGACACCGCTTTGACGGGATGCTTCCCCAATCGCAAACATGTGAGATGTTCCGTCTTGATCCTGTAGTCACTACAGAGGTTATACCAGTAATCGCCGCTTAGACAATTCCGCACAAAAAGGCGTCAGGAACAAAAATGCAGAAATACCTTAGCCTCAGTTACATAGGATCTTTGTCCGCGCTTGGCGTCGCGACCTGCTGCGTAATGCCCATGACAATGATGCTTCTAGGACTGGGCGGCAGCTGGTTAGCGATCTTTGGGAAGATAGCAGCAGCAAGCTTTTATGTTCTGGCGATTTCGACCACTCTTGTCGCGGTGTCTTGGCTGGTTTGTTATCAGCGCGGGTCATTGCCAAAGTTGAAATGGTGGCTTTGGGGAACGACCGCGATGACCGGATTGGCTTGGGTTGTCGTGTTCTATGAGGCTCGAATCAACGATTTCCTGATTACGCAGATGTGAGACAATGATGGAACAAACTGTTGTGCTTGAAAGCACACTGACTTGCCCAAACTGTGGGCACAGTGAAACCGAAAAAATGCCTACGGATGCCTGTCAGTGGTTCTATGAATGCAAGTCATGCAAAACAGTCTTGAAGCCGTTGGAAGGCGACTGTTGCGTCTACTGTTCCTATGCCAACGTGCCCTGTCCACCAATTCAGTCGGGTAATGGCTGCTGCGAATAGTGTGAAGGATTCCGGTGTTGCTCACTTGGTGAACTTGCCACCGGAGGATTTCGACAATTTGCCCAACCGTTGCTCCGGTCTGTGATCTTGGGAAACGGCCCTCTGACTTCGTTTGGCGTGCTTCTCGCGACACTACGTCACGCGGCTTCGGCGGGTCCCACGGACACAACAGTGGTCATCGTTTCGGGCGCAGAAATTCAGCACCTCCCCGAATTATTAGAATTGGCCGAAAGTTGAACTTTGCAAGGTCAGCTTACTGCGCATTGTCGCCATTCAAGCCCGGCGTACCACTGGTCACTTTGGGCTCTGAATAGTCGTTCTCTGTAGCAGGTTTAAGTGGGTGGCTTGGAACCCATTACCGCCTTTGGTCACCTTTTGATGTCTCGCCGGTGCAGCAAGTTACAAACCACACATAGCCCACACCTAAATGATTGCCTGCTTCGCCGGTGTAGTTATTGGAAAAAGTACATAGCCATAAGCATTGGCTCGCAAGTCCATCCTAAAGTAGTCAATGCCTTCGCCAAGCGCGTTCATAACTCTTGAATATGTTGGTGCCTCTACCCGTGGCCCGAAAATAACGCCTGTCAGCTTCATACCTGGCACTTGGTAATATCCCGGCACCCCCAAAAATGATGCCATTCGGAATTCTTCCTCATAGACCCAGTCATAGCTTTTTGATGTGGCTGCAATTTTTATTTTTTCGTAGGCAAGGTTTTCTATCTTGGAGCGTTGTTCACTTTCTGTAAGTCCGCTCTAGCTCATCGCCACACGCGTTTGGACGAAAAAGTCAATTGACGAAAACTCAGGGGGCTCTTCTTTCCAGTACTGCACAGGAAAGAAGGGCGGCCCTTCAACACCAGCCGTTGGATTTGCAGTGAACTGCAAGCAAATTCCTTTGAAGGCGTCTGCATAGTGCCCCCACATCAGTGTATTCTGCCACCCTTTACTAAAGGATGCGACTACAGCTTGCTGTCTAACTGTCTCGTGAAACAGGGGGCTTTGGATATTACAGATATTGAAGTCCTGCTCTGAAATAGTCTCCGGCAAAAGCTCAAAATCCGGAAACTGTTTTGCCAGCAGATCGCGCTATTCACGGTGCCTAGACGTGAACTCATCGTAAGTACCTACCCGGTGACTAACGCATCCCTCAAATGGATCATTTTGAGTATCCAGGAAATTCAACCAAACCCTGTTATCCCGAAGTTGCTCAAGCTCTTCATCAAAGTGCTTGGAAGTTGTTCCGCGATACCTAAACAACTTTTCTGGAAACCAACCGTTCATCATTCTGTCCGATCTATACACGCTAGCGGCGATCCTTAACGATGCCTTGCCACAAAATTGATAAAAAATACTTGCGCTCGTACACAGGGCTGACAGTGGTGTCACAAAACGAGAAAAGCAACTTAGGAAACTCAATAAGCATCCAACTTTGCAACGACCGACATGTGCGCGTAGCTGCCATTTGAAGCGAACCATGCCGCAAAGGCAGCGAACGGCAGCTTTGTGGCCATTACTTATTGCAGTTCGATAGAATGGCACAACTGCAAATGGCCGCAGGCTTTCTTCCTCACCGATTTCCATTTTTGAGCCGGCGGGATTTGGACAAGCCAAACGCCTTTCACCGACAGGGTGAGGGCGCGGCCGTCTTCCTCCCGCGTTCGCCCCGTTGCAGATTCCTAGTAACAGGCGGCTTCGCCGTCTGGTCTGCAAATCAACCCTAATTTCCGAAAGGGAAGTCGGATCAAACCAAACTGTCTGCGAGAGTATGAAATGCGGGCGGCGTGTTGGTTGATGACGCAAAGGTCAAACTCTACTGATGTCCAACGTTGGGGGTGCCTTCCGATGTCGAACATTCATCCCGACTCTGATCCAACTGTGACGGTTGGGTCAGGTTCGTGTGACGTTCAACAGATGTGGAACGTCACTGATACTTGACTCAATCGAAATCCAAAACCTCAACAAATCGGCCGATCACGTCATCCATTTCTGACCCAGAGCGAGCAGAACCCCCTCATCGGCACTGCTAACGATAGTCTCCGAACCAGCCTGCCAAATAGCCCATTCACGAGCGTTAAACACAAACGCTTTAGTAAGGCGCCTTGGACAGCGTCATCAAAAACGCAACTAAGTCTGCAATCTCTTGCTCAGACAAATTCAATTGCGAGAGAATGGCTTCACCGTCGGCGTGCAGCCTTTCCGTATTGATTTTGCTGTAATGCCGGATCACTGCGTTCAGATCACTTAGGCTGCCGTCATGCATGTACGGTGCGGTTTCGGCCGCTCCGCGCAGGCTGGGCGTGCGGAAGGTTCCAAAATCAGCGTGGCTTCGACGTACATTTCGAACCGCCCAAGCACCTTGCTTATCCGGATCGTCATTCCAGTCGCCGTCCAGAGTATAGGGGCTTGAGAGTAAAAAGTTCAGTCCACCGAACCGCCCTTCGTCGACCTCGGTTTCATTCAGAAAATATGGTACGCCAGCGTCATGGAACTCGTTATTGGAAAATCTCGGACCATTGTGGCACAACACACAGTTTCCACGCCCTATGAACAACTGAAGACCTCGCTGTGCAGCTTCGGGGTAGCTCGCAGCCGCTGCTGAATCTTGGTTCTCCAATGCATCACGGAATTCATCAAACTGTGTCCAGTCCGTAGCCAAAGTTTCCAAGTAGGCGGATAGAGTTTTGGCAATGTTCACCAGCACAAGCTCTGAATCTTGAACCTGTATGTCGCCAAATATGGCTTCAAATTCATCAATGTAGGTACTTTCTGAGATAGCGGTTTTTAGGCTATCGGCACTGTGGGCCATCTCTTGTTCTTCGATGATCGGATGCAGGCTGGCTGTCCAAAGGTTATCGCTTTTGCCACCCCACCCATACCAGCGGAGTCCGGCCAGGTTCCGCAGCGATGGAGTGTTTCGATCTAACAGTACACGGCCGAGCGCCCGGGCCTCTGGCGTTGTAAATGCCTGTTCAGGATCATGACAACTTGCGCAAGAAATTGCATCGTCGACGGACAACACCGGATCGTTGAACAAGGCCTCTCCAAGCGCGATCGCTCCGGCATTGTTCGAAACCCTATTGCTTGGGTCCGACTGGAAGGATGGTGGCCAAGGCCCAAAGGAAAGCGTTTGTTCAATTTCGTCTGCAGACAACAAGACCTCTGCACGCACTGCACCTGTCAGGGCTATTAGCGCAGCTGTAAACCACAGCTTCATTTCAGCGTAATTTCTGACGAGTAGAAAATTGATTGGCCATTGATGTCGACATCGACCTGCAGCTCCCACAAACCCGGCATGTGAAACAGCATATCATCAACACGGAACGCTCCGCCGCCCAATGCGGTAACTTTGGGGGTATAGTTCATACCGTGTCGATGAGCGGGCATGATTGCATCAACACGCATTTGACCCACGGCAGTTTCACTACAAATAGAAACCAGTACTGAAAACGGTTGAGCCAACGGAATTTCATCGACGAACAGATAAACCTCGGCTGCGTTTTGAACTTCCGAATTCATACGGTGCCCAGTTACATCACAAGCAAAAGCCGTGCTGGACCAAATCAGAAACCAGACAGCGCAGCGGATCATTCTGATGCCAACAAACGTTCTGCGTTGGCATAGGCGATGTTGTCCGCAATCTGGTCCGGCAGCAAATCCAACCATTCACGCGAAAAATCTGCGTGGGGGCCGACATAGTACCAACGTTCCGGCGCAAATGTATCCGTACCGACCATAAACCGATCGGGATGGGCTTCGAACGCAGCCTTCCAATTCGGGTCGACACTGCCTCGTGAGACCATGTCCGAACGAAATGCCAAATCGGCCCAAAGCCTGGGATAGGTGTCCAGCGCGTCAACAACACTCGCCGGATCATCAAAGCCAGAATGGGCCCACAGTACCCGAGCTTCAGGCCAGGTTTCGAAGATCAAGTCAACTGCCTCTCGATCGCCGTGGTGGTGTAGAATGAGGTTCCGCTCTTTCGCCAGTGCAATCATGCGCTGGATGACCGGCGTATTAATGTCATCTCCGTACGCGTGAAATTCGCCGATGGCTTCGTAGTCGTTCTTGGCCAGATTTGCTTCTAAATAGTCGATTACAGTTTCATCGTGCATCCAGGTGTTGATTTCACCGCGGCGACGGTAAGGGCGCAGTGCAGGAACAACGATATCTGGTGCTGCGGCCAACAATAGTTGAGTGCCATTGTCATCCGAGCTGGAGACCAGGGCTTTACGGACGCCCGCGTCCCGAAGGATTTTGGCCACCTGTTCGGGAGGAACCAGTTTGACGGCATCGTGGCTGTAATGAATATGCGCGTCAAAGATCGGGCGCTCTTCTGCGATGGCGGTACTGCAAAACAGCGCGGCACCTAAAATGAAGATATGTTTCAGCACCTCAAGCCTCCTCAATATCGTTCAGGATCTGGCAAGCTTCACATCGAATTTCACGTGCAAGAAAGGTTCAGTGATCTTACCAGAAAGCTCCATGCCATCCGGAAATTCCGAAACTGGCCTTTCGGCATAGGTCATCACCAGATCATCCCGAACACCAAAGACCGTATCTTGATCCAAATAAGGATCGTCGTCGGGGAAAATCTCAGTCACCAAAGATCGATAACCAGGAGCTTTGACGATATAGTGCAGGTGCGAAGGTCGCCAGGGATGGCGGCCGCAGGCGCGCAGGATGTCTCCGACAGGCCCGTCTGACGGTACCGTGTATTCAACTGGCTTGACGGTCGTGAATGCATACTTACCGTCGTCACCCGTGGTCATCAGGCCGTGAAAAGAAAAGGTGTCCTGTTCTTCGTCCTGACTTGCATACATTCCATTCGGTGCGGTTTGCCAGATATCCAGTTCTGCACCGGAAATCGGATTGCCATCGGTATCCCGGATCACGCCTTCAGCAAGCAGCACAGGTCCACCGTAGTGGCGCTTCATATCCCCGCCGAATGGCAGAGGCGGCGCGCCAGAGACATGAAAAGGGCCAAGCACTGATGAACTTGTTGCATCAGAACTAGAATGCAACATGTCCACCAATGACGAAAGGCCCAGCACATCCGAGGCGAGCACGAATTCATGCCTGTCCTCGGTTTCCACCGCAGCGCAGCCCTCCAGAAATGCAATCCCGGCGCGCCATTCGTCATGTGTCAGGTTGGTTTCCCGCGCGAAATCGTGGAGGTGTTTGACCAGAGACCCGATGATTTCTCGCATCCGCGGATCGGTGTCCTTGGACAGGTATCCCATGAACACGTCGGTGATATTGTCTTTGGTGACAGAGCGCATCTGGGCCTCCTTAAATCAGGGCAAGGCTGAGGATCGGGAACTCGATCAGAATAAACAGAACGATCAGCATCACGAACGCAAAGGGAAGCGCGCCCATGAACACGTCTTTGAGTGATATCCGGTCATCATTGATCGTCGATTTGATGACGAAGCAAGATATGCCCAAAGGCGGGGTCAATAGTCCGATTTCGGCTCCGACTACGGTGACGATCCCGAACCAGATCAACGACATGTCCAGCGCTTCGGCCATGGGCAGGAACAGCGGGACGACGATCAGAATGATGGACGCCGTATCGAGCAAAGTTCCCAGAAAAAGCATCAAGAGGACGTAGAGCAGCATGATCGACCAAAAGGACGCTGAATTCCCCGCAAGTAAGTCCTGCAACTGATTGGGCAACCCGGCCAGTCCCAGCATGCGGCTGTAAATCGAAGCTGCAGTAATCAAGAACAAGATCGCCGCTGTAATGTGACCGGTTTCCAGCAACGCGTCCCAGAACGCTCGTGGTGTCATGGACTTGCGCACGACTGCGATCACGAGCGCAACCAGTGCCCCGGCGGCACCCGCCTCGACAGCGGTTAGCCATCCTGTGTAAATGCCACCAAGCACTACCGTGATAATGAACAATGTGGGCAGGGTCTTGGATGCGATCTCGCGTCCGGACATCCATTCGGTGTCTTCGACGACCCGACCGCCCACAAATGCAGGTGTGAAGCGGCCCATCAACCAGATCGCGCCCACATAAGCTATCGCCAGCATGATACCGGGTATTACTCCCGCCAGAAACATGTCCCCTACGGACTGTTCGGCGACAAAGGAATAGATGATCAGCATCGCGGAGGGTGGAATAATCATCCCCAAAACCGACGACCCGGCCACAACCCCAACCGCAAAACGTGGATTATATGCCTGCGCCATCATCTGCGGGACCGAGACCTTGGTGAACACGGATGCGGACGCAATGGACGACCCGGTAACGGCCGCAAACACGGCATTTGCTCCGACGGTCGCCATTCCGATACCGCCTTTGACCTTGCGAAATCGCATGGTCATGACCTCGTAAATATCCCTGCCTAGTCCCGCTTTTGAAACGATGAGCCCCATAAAGGTAAACAGCGGGATCGTCGCGAAACTGTATTCCATCGCGCTGTCGCCCACCGCAACCTTCAGCAGGTTGAGCGCAAGTGTGAAGTTGTCCCGCATCAGCCAGATCGACACGAAGGAGACTACGCCCAAAGCAATCGGAATGTAGACGCCCGCGTAAATCAAAAAGACGATGGCAACGACCGAGATCAGGCCAATCTCAATCGGCGTCATTTTGCAGCCTCGTCATGTTCAGGGGTTCGGACAAGCTGCGGGCGGTCCTGCGCCGTGACGACCTTAAGCAGGAAGATCACGCAGGCAAGCGCAGTCCCGCACGCGATGACCAGTTTGACCGGCCACCATGGTAATGTGAAAAGACCGGGTACTCCGAAGTAGTCCTGTGTCTCCCACATATGAAGAAATTCTGGGAAGGTCACATACGCAATCAAAGCCATAAAGATTGCCGATATGGCGTTGATGATGCGCCTCAGGCTGGCTGTCAGACCCGGGCGACGATGGTGCAGCAGATTCAGGAACCCGTCTGAGCGCGTCAGCCGATCCACTCTGACGACGTCGGCCAACTGTAGAAAGACGATCATCACGACCGAAAACTGCACCACCTCATAAGTGCCACGCAAAGGGGCTGAAAACAGGCCACGTGCAATAACGTCGACATTCAGAACAACCACCAACGCAAGGACGACAAGCGTACCCAAGGCGTTGGCGGCAATTGCGAGCGAATTGGCGACCCGCGACAGGCCAGCAACTGCGGTCTTCAGCATGAAAGGCCCCTTTCGTGGATCGCCAGACAGTTATTCAGCCGTCCAATCACGTACACCGATGAATCCGGCGTCCTGAAGCTTGCCAAGGTAGGCGGCCAGCATCTCTGTGCCCTGCTCGCCATTGTCGTTCAGCGTCGCAGCCCATTCCTGCGCGACATTCGGCATGGCGTTTGCCCAAGCGGCACGGTCTTCGTCCGAAACCTCAACAATTGTTCCACCCGCTTCAACATACGCATCCCGCGAAGCAGCGGCGCGGTCCATCGCGATGCCGGCGACATGGTCACGGTAGTCGATGGCGACGGCCTTCAACACGTCTTTGACTTCGTCCGGGAGGCTAGCCCAGTAGTCGGCATTGACGGTGATGGTCTTGGAATTCACTGCTCCCAGATCAGCCTTGAGCATGTAAGGTGCCACTTCCGCGATCTTAAACGTCTTTGCGGCTTCGGGCCAAAGCATGCCGCAATCGACGAGGCCGGTTTGAAGCATGTTGTAGAAATCGGTTAGCCCCCCGCGTACACCGGCGGCATCCTTGATCCCTTCAAGATAACGCAGGTTCAGGCCTGCTCCCGCGATTTTGCGGCCCTCAAGATCGGCAACCGAAGAAACAGGTTCCGTGCAGAAAATTTGATAGGTGTCGAGCACAACGCCTGTGGCAAGGTAAACTTGGTTCTGTGCAGCAAACTCGTTCTGCATCGCAGGATATTCGCGCGCGATTTCATCCACTGCCTTGGCCACGGCACGGGAGTCCGATGCCACGAAGGGTGTCGATCCGGATATGCCCTGGCTGGGCAGCTTAGAAGAATGAAAAATGGTTGTGACGATACCTATGTCGCCAAGGCCAAGCTGAATCCCTTCCAAAACGCCTTTCGGCTTAACGATTGAACCGCCGTAGTTCTCTTGCCAGTTCATTTTATAGTTGCCGGACTCGCCCAGCCGTTTGTCCACTTCTGGAATGAAGTAGTTGGTGAATTCTTTCACCCACAACGCGCGGTCGGGATAGCCGTCAATTACGACGGCAGAGATGGTCTCCTCTGCCGCGAGAGGCATCGCCATGACGCTTGCCAGAGCAGCGCCCACTAGGCTGCGTTTGGTCCAGTTTTTCATTTCTCTCCTCCCAGAAAGTTGGGTCTTTTTTATTTTTTTGCTTTGACCCAGTTGACGGTCAGGTCCGTGCCTGCCGCTTCAAACAGTTTTGCGATGGCGCAATACTTGGCTGTCTCCTCGCCCACGCGTGTCAGCTCCTCCTGACTGGCGGGCGTCTCACAATTCACGGTGAGTTCGATTTCCGGAAACGGAACATCGATCTCCTCCTCCATCAGCACACCACGCCGGTCCAACCTGCATTTCGCGTCGATTGTCACCGTGCCGAGTTCAACTCCCAACCGATGTGCGTTCTTGTGCCCGATGACATTTGTACAGGCGATCAGGGCTGCCATTGCGGTTTCGGTCGGAGACGGACCAAGATTTGTCCCGCCGCGTTCGACGGGTTCATCGACAACAACATCAAGATCGCGAATTGGTATTTCAGTCCGCGCATGAGTCGGGCACTGAGCTGTCGTGCGGTAAGTCACGACGGGTTTCACTTTCATAGCCACAGCGTCACTTCCTCAGGCATAAGAGCAAACCTTTTCGAATGGAAAACGTGGAAGCTTCTGGAACAATCCGGTCTCGTCCGCGTAGCCCAGATTGCAAAGAAAATTGGACTTGAGCGTCGTGCCCGCGAAGAACTCCTCATCGACGATCTTGTTCGAAAAACCTGACATGGCGCCGACGTCCAACCCGACCGCCCGGGCCGCAATCATGAAGTAAGCGCCCTGAAGCGTGCCATTTCGAAAGGCCGTGTCTGCCACGTAGTCGGGCTTGCTTTTGAACAATGACCGACGATCTTCGTGCGGGAAAAGAAAGGGCAGTTCCTTCCAGAAGTCCATGTCATAGGCAATGATCGCCGTGACCGGAGCATCCATCATTTTTGGCACATTCTTCGGCTTTAAAGACTTTGCAAGCCGCTCTTTCCCTTCGGGACTTTTCACGAAAACGAAGCGCGCGGGCAACGTATTCATGCTGGTCGCGCCGTTGATCGTAATGTCGTAGATCTCTTCAAGTATGTCGTCAGAAACAGGCTTGTTGGTCCACGCGTAGTGCGATCTGGATTCGCGCAGGATCAAGGCAATCGCGTCATCCGACAAACGTGGAATGCGATCGCGCAGATCGCGATGATCCTGCTGCGCCTTGGCGCGAAGTGCCTCCAGCTCTGCCCCGGTTGGTGCGCTCATTCTGCGGCCACCTTTGACTTGGAGTCCTTTTCGTCGATAACCGGGCTGGCGCAGATTCCAATGCCTTCAATTTCAACCTCGACGGTTTCACCCGGCTTCAACCAACGGGGATTGGGCTTTTTGGCGTGACCGACACCCGGTGGTGTGCCCAACGCAATCAGGTCTCCGGGTTCCAGAGTGGTGTATTCCGAAATCGTCGCAATGACCTGACGAACGCCCCAGATCATGTTGGCCGTGTTCGAGCTTTGTAGGATTTCATCGCCCACGCGGCTTTCGATCTTCAGACCGGAAGCCCCTTCGGGCAGTTCGTCCGGCGTTACGGTGAAAGGACCGATCGCTCCCGTATCATCGAAGTTCTTGCCCGGCGTCCATTGAACGGTTTTGCGCTGATAATCCCGCAGCGACCCGTCGTTGAACACGGTGTAGCCAAAGACATAATCCAGTGCGTCCTCTTCCGAGATATGCCGACCTCTTTTTCCAACGATCAGCATAAGCTCGGCTTCGTAGTCTAGCTTCTCAGAACAGGTAGGCCGCACCATGGGCTGCCCCGCCGCCATGATCGAGTTTTTCCCACGCATGAAAAGCGTCGGATACTCCGGAATATCATATCCGCCTTCCTTGATGTGGTCCGTGTAGTTCAAACCCATGCAAATGATCGTGCCGGGCGCGACCACCGGCAATGCTGGCTTGATAGACGACACAGGCACACTGTCTGCAGCGGCGATTTGGTCAGACAGTGAGTCGGCCAGCTCAGGCTTGGCTATCAAACCCATCAAATCCGAACCGACAGCAGGGTCCAAAGCCGTTAGATTCACTGCGTTTTCGCCGTTTACAGCAAAAACCGCTGTGCCTTCCGAAGTCTCTCCCACCAGGTATTTCATTTTCACCATCCATGTCAGTTCGCTTGATTTTTGCCGACTATTTTGCCATATGTCAAATAATATCGATATTTTTGGAGACGGCAAATGGTTGCTTGGCCAGACTACAAATCAGAAGCAAAAAGCCGCGGTGCGCTTGCTTTGGAGCTTTACGTCGCGCTGAGCACGCCAGCCAAAGCGCCCGAAAATGTAAAGGCGTCACTGCCAGATCACTTGGCGTATCAGGCGCAGTTGGAACGTTCGGGGCAACTAGCTTTTGCAGGCCCCATGTCGGATGAAACCGGCGAGCATATGCAAGGAATGGGCCTGATCATCTATCGCGCTGACAGTCTTGAAGCCGCGCGGAAGCTGGCGGAAGACGATCCTATGCACAAAAGCGGGGCGCGTAGCTTTGTACTTCGGCGCTGGTTGATCAACGAAGGCTCGCTGAACCTTTCAGTTGGTCTATCGACTGGAACGAGTGCCTTCAGTTAAGTGCACTCACGAGTATTTGCCGAGAAATAGGAACAGTCGGATATGGACGCCATGCTTGATACTGAGGGCAAAGAGACATCAGCCACTCATGGAGCGTATCGAAGGCTGCGCGAAATGATCCTGACCGGAGAATTACCTCCGGGTCAAAAACTCAAGATCGAACAGCTTCGCGGGCTTTTGGATACTGGCGCTAGTCCGGTTCGTGAAGCGCTTAGCCTTTTGACTTCAGACATGTTGGTCGAGCGGATTGATCAGCGCGGATTTCGGGCAGCGCCAGTTAGCAAGTGTAACTTTGAGGAAATCCTTCTGCTTCGATGCAACCTTGAAGAAACCGCGTTGCGCGCGTCCATCACCAATGCGGATGCGGCCTGGGAAGATCGGCTTGTCTTGCGTCACCACCATATGAAAAAGGCCGGCCAAAAAGGGGCGCGAGACTTTGAGGACGCTCACAAGGCGTTTCATATGGCCTTGTTGGACAATTCGAAACTGCCGTTGCTGCTGCGGTATTGCTCGCAGCTTTATGACCTGAACATTCGCTACCGATATCTGGCGGCCGGCGGGTCGAGCTACAAAAAGCGGGACATCGCCGCCGAACATCAGCAAATCCTGGACGCCGCATTAAATCACGACGCAGACAGCGCAACTCGGCACTTGATCGATCACTACCGCCGAACAGGTGAGTACCTTAGCAGCCAGATGGAGCCCTGAAATGCAGCGGAATTGGTTTCTGGGTGATCTACTAAACCAATTGCTGGACCGTCCCGACAAAAGGCGTGGCAAGGACGACAAACGGTCCATTGCCGAACTATGTGAGGCGCTTTTATCTGCCGAAGGTGAAGTTTCAGGTTTCACGCTAGCGTCTACTATCCTTGAGCGCTACCACACCCTGAATGACGCGGAGAAACTAAACTTTTTTGTCTATTTAAATGACCAACTTGAGTTGGACGCAAATCAGCTTTCGGAAGCAGCCCGCCTCTACGCCAGTGACCGCAGTGTCAACCTTTATCAAAGACTTAGTGAAGTATCAGAACCAAGGCGACAAGAGTTGTTGCGACGGCTGAACCAGCCGTCTGGTGCGACGCAGGAACTTGTGGCCATGCGCGTTGATCTGCTGCGCTTTCTCAAATCCAAACCGGAACTCAAGCGAACGGATATCGATTTCGTCCATTTATTGCGCAGCTGGTTCAACCGGGGCTTTCTGGTTCTCAAACAAATCAGCTGGGACACCCCTGCCCGCGTTCTGGATAAGATCGTCGCCTATGAAGCGGTGCACCAGATCAACGATCTGGACGATTTGCGGCGAAGACTCTACCCGCCAGACCGTCGTTGTTTTGCGTTCTTCCATCCTTCGATGCCAGATGAGCCACTGATATTTGTCGAGGTCGCTCTGACCGTTGAAATCCCGGATGCAATAGATACGCTTCTATCCGAAGCACGAGAACCGATCGAAGCCGAGCAGGCAAAGGTCGCGGCGTTCTATTCCATTTCAAACTGCCAAAAGGGTTTGGCGGGCATCAGCTTTGGGAATCTATTGATAAAGCAGGTTGTGACCGAGCTTTCGCGAGAGCTTCGCGGGCTTGATACCTTTGTGACATTGTCGCCGATACCGGGGCTAAACCGGTGGCTGGCTGGTGAAACAGACCACCCAGAACACGGGCATGCCGCCGAGGCCGTGCTTGCGGAAACAGCAGCACCGCAGGACACGCGCGCGATGGCTGCCCGATACTTGATGTTCGCCAAGCGCGAAGATGGGATGCCACTGGACCCTGTGGCCCGCTTTCATCTGGGCAATGGCGCCGAGCTTCATGAAGTGCATGCCGAAGCCGATCCCTCGCCGAACGGACGCGCCCAGTCCGGAGGTGCGATGGTCAACTACCTTTACGATTTGAACAAAACAGAACGTTACCACGAAGAATTCGCGACACGTGCCACGATCCAAGCCTCGCGTTCAATTCGCGCGGCTTCAACTGCGACGCTTGCGGTAAAGCCTAGGGAAAATACAGCGTGACTAATACACTCTACGACAGTTTGTTTGCCCGCCACGAGGGCAGCACGGCTCCATTCCTGGAACTCGATAATGGCCAGGTAGTCTCTTATGGCGCGTTTCTGCAGCGCACCGCCCAGATCGCGCATGTCTTGCAGAACAGCGGAGTTTCCCCCGGCGATCGCATCGTTGTGCAGGCCCCCCAAATGGCCGACACGATTGCGCTCTATGCCGCTTCGGTTCAGGCAGGTGCTGTCTACCTGCCCCTTAACACTGCCTATACCATGGCAGAGTTGGACTATTTCATCTCTGACGCACAACCTGCGTTAATCGTTTGCGACAGCAACGACAAAGTTGAATTCGAACAAATGGCGACCCGGTCTGGTGCAAAACTGCTGACCTTGGGTGGCGAAAATCCAAGCCTGAGCCGCGAAGCGGACGCACAGCCTTGTGTATTCGAAACCGTGGATCGCGCGCCAGAAGACCTCGCGGCGCTTCTTTACACATCAGGTACCACGGGCCGGTCAAAGGGCGCGATGCTCAGCCACCGAAACCTGCTTTCCAATGCCCAAGCCCTTGTGGATTTGTGGGGTATCACCGGCTCTGATCGCTTGATTCACGCGTTGCCCATCTTTCACACGCACGGGCTTTTCGTGGCGATGAACACATCACTACTCGCCGGTTCCAAAGTGCGGCTGATGGAAAAATTCGACACTGGTATGATCTTGGAGGAATTGCCCCACTCGACCCTTCTGATGGGTGTCCCGACTTTCTATACCCGATTGCTGGCGGATGACGGCTTCACCGACGAGATCACAGAGAACATGCGTCTATTCATTTCCGGTTCAGCCCCATTGCTGGCAGAAACCCATCTGGCGTTCGAAACACGCACCGGCCACCGCATCCTCGAGCGATACGGTATGACCGAGACGAACATGAACACCTCTAACCCTTATAGCGGTGAGCGTCGCGCGGGAACTGTTGGTATGCCTCTACCCGGCACCGAGGTGATCGTAACCAACCCCGAAACAGGAGAACCGCTGCCCCAGGGCGAGGTCGGAATGATCGAGGTACGCGGCCCCAATGTTTTTCAGGGCTATTGGCAGATGCCCGAAAAAACCGCTGAAGAACTTCGCGAGAATGGGTTCTTTATCACCGGAGATCTGGGTCAATACAGCGAGGATGGCTACCTGTCGATTGTAGGTCGTTCAAAAGACCTGATCATCACTGGTGGTTACAACGTCTACCCCAAAGAAATTGAAGACGTTTTGAACGATATCGATGGTGTTCTGGAATCGGCGGTCTTCGGGGTTCCCGACAACGAATTTGGCGAAGCAATTATTGCTGCTTTGGTTGCCGAGCCCGGTGCACAGCTTCAGGTGGAACAGATCGAGTCGATCATCAGGAACAAGCTTTCGCGATTCAAACATCCGCGCCGCTACGAACTCGTCCAAGAGTTGCCACGAAACACAATGGGAAAGGTCCAAAAGAACGTACTGCGCGATCAGCGCACAGAAAAGGAAACCGCGTCGGCAATGTCCTAGCAGACCTGCCTTAAGCCTCAAACAAGCCATGACCTTTTGATCTAAAATACCCTACGGCTTTAACCGCCACCTCATCAGGAGATTGACCATGACTCGCATGACGGCAAAAGACTTCGACCAGGAACTTCTGGACCTGTACGATTTTTACGCGCACGGCAAAATAACCAAGCGTCAGTTTCTGGACCGCGCAGGTAAGTTCGCAGTTGGTGGTTTATCTGCGGTCGCGTTGCTGAACATGCTCAGCCCGAACTATGCATTGGCCGAGCAGGTGTCATTCAACGATCCCGATATCCATGCAGACTACATCACCTATCCCTCGCCAAATGGGACCGGCGACGTACGGGGCTACCTTGTCCGACCTGCTGGTGTGGACGAGCCTCTGCCCGCGGTGCTGGTGATCCACGAAAACCGCGGCCTTAATCCCTACATCGAAGATGTGGCGCGACGCTTGGCGAAAGCAGGCTTTATGGCTCTGGCTCCAGATGGTCTGACGTCAGTTGGCGGATACCCAGGCAACGATGCTGATGGGCGCGAGCTGCAAAAGACGGTCGATCGGGTCGCGCTGATGAATGATTTCTTCAATGGCTTTGAATACCTATTGAACCGAGAAGACTGCACCGGGAAGGTTGGCGCTGTGGGTTTCTGCTATGGCGGTGGTGTGGTCAGCGCAATTGCGGTGGCCTACCCGGAACTGGCGGCGGGTGTGCCGTTCTATGGCCGCCAGCCAGCAGCCGAAGATGTAGCCAAAATTCAGGCACCGCTGCTGATTCAGATGGGAGAGCTTGATGACCGCATCAACGCAGGTTGGCCAGATTTTGAAGCCGCTCTGCAATCCAACGGCAAGGTTTATGAGGCCTACATCTACGAAAATGCCAACCACGGTTTTCATAACGACAGCACGCCTCGTTATGACGAGGAAATGGCAAACCTAGCCTGGGACCGCACCATTGATTGGTTCAACACTTATCTGAAGTAACTACAGCGCACGGCGAAGCGAGCATTGTGTTTTCATAGCTTCGTCGCAACGCACAGTTTACCGGGGCCAAGTCATTTGAAGCCCCAGTATTCTATCTCTCATGATCAGAGAAGCTGAAAGGAACGCTTGGCTAAAGGCTTGGGTGCAAAAAAGACATCATCGTTAACAGAAGCCTTCATTGGCGGGGTACAAGACCACTGGCTGTTTACTGAACAACACCGAAACACGAGCGTCCTGTGGGAGTTATGTGAAGCGTTCTCTGATTGAGTGGTCAGCTTGTCAGTATATAGCCAGCACAATCACCTAGCCCTGCCTGAATTCATCCTTTGACCATGCTTGCAAAGAACACCTGACATAAGCGCCAAGGCGGCAGTCGCAAATTAAATGAACCACTGTGACCGCTTTAAACAGATGGCAAACCCAATAAGATCAGAATTGCGAGCAATTCGGCCGTATTGCTAGTATCGCGGGGGAAACACCAGGTGTCTGGATAAATCCAGGATAGGCCGAAACTGCGCCTCAGAAATAAGGACTAACGATCACCTTTTGTCGAATGAGCTGTCAGGCTCTCCGACCAAACAGTTGAGCACCCACGGGTAGCTTGTGGTGACATAGTACCCGTACTGGCCATCAACGGTCATGCCATTGCACTCATCCAGATCGCCCGTCCCGGTAAACTCGTAATCGTCGATATACGTCCCGTCCGGAGTACCACCCGGCCCGGTAGGCGGCGCAGGCCGAGGCGTGGTTTTGAGTTGGTAGCCGGAAATCGCAGGTCTTATAGTACCATCGCTGTCTTTGAATATCGTACCATAGATCGGAAATCCGTCAGCCGCGAAGCCGATAACTGGTGACGGCTTATCAAGGTCGTGATCCAGAAACAGCGCATTCGGATTGGAATGATAGTGATACCTGCCGTCTGGCTGGGCGTGGGCATTGTGGAGGTCTACGCCAAAGTACTGATCGTAAGACGGCGGGTCGAGCAACCAGGGATCAGTATCCCGACACCCTGCAAGGACGTTGCCATTCTTGTCTGCACGTGGGCCGCTTGGGCGATAACACCCGGCCGAGAGCAAATCGACCGGCACACCGTTGAGCAGTAATGCGTCATAGCTACGTTGTGAAAGCGCAGCTTGACTGTCCGTTTTTTCTGGGTTCCTAGGAATCCGGAATGTGCCTGACAATTCCCTCACATCGTTGGCGAAGTTGGCTGTAGGCCCATTGAAATCATGGTTAGGAATGCCATTGGTCTTGAAAGTGCAGTGCTGACTATCAGACGAGATTTCGATTTCGGAGTTAAAACGTTGCTGGCGGGTGACGTCTTCCACTGAAGCGGAATACACGCCCGCATAGTCCGCACAGTCGGCGGACCGGTTGCTGAGCAAAAGATCGGTGATGTCCTGAGCCGCTGCGTTCTGCGCAGGAGCCTGAACGGCCGTAAATCCTGCCATAAGCGCGCTGAATGTCAAAATCTCCAGTCGCATGGCTCAATCTCCTCGGTGTTTCGAAATTTTCAAACAAACAAGTCGCTCGATATGAGTTGATGCCTGTCACCCTAGCCTCAGAATGCGACGCGGCCTCCTCCTTTCAAATCCAGAATTTCTCTCGCTTCGTCGGGAGTTGCGACCTGACTGCCCAAATCTTCTACAATACTTCGAATTTTGGCGACTTGCTGAGCATTGCTTTCGGCCAGTTTTCCACGAGAGATGAACAGGCTGTCTTCAAGACCGACGCGAATGTTGCCGCCCATCTGGCTTGCCGTCGTGGCAAGGGACATCTGTGCTCCTCCTGCGCCCAAGACCGACCACCGATAGTCGTCACCGAACAGACGGTCTGCCGTGCGTTTCATGAAGATCAGATTGTCGACTTCGGGTCCAATGCCGCCGAGGATGCCAAAGATGAACTGAATGAAAATAGGTGCCTTGAACAGTCCGATATCCATGCAGAATTTCAGGTTGTACAAATGCCCGACATCATAGCATTCGTGTTCGAACTTGATGTCATGAGGCGCAAGCGTTTCCGCCGCCTCGCGAATGTCCCGGAACGTATTGCGAAAGATGTTCTGATCGGAGTTCGCGACATAGTCTTTCTCCCA
The DNA here is from genome assembly GCF_059611165.1 of Ruegeria sp. CDSB013. NCBI lineage: Bacteria > Pseudomonadati > Pseudomonadota > Alphaproteobacteria > Rhodobacterales > Roseobacteraceae > Ruegeria > Ruegeria sp. CDSB013. The sequence goes on from NZ_JBXWPA010000006.1 coordinate 136,396, forward strand.
ATCAAACTTCCAGTCGTCGTCGCCATACCGATTGGCCAATGGGTGAAACGAGAAGTTCATCGAACCCATATTCATCGAGCACATTTCGGGACTGAAGGTCTTAGCCGGATTGATCCGGTCCTGAATAGACAGAGTCAGCGATCCACCGGTCGATAGATTCACAACTGCGTCGGTAGCCTGTTTGATGCGCGGCAGGAAAGGCGCAAAATCATTCGGGTCAACCGATGGAGAACCGTCCTTTGGGTCGCGCGCATGCAGGTGCAGGATCGACGCTCCGGCCTCGGCGGCCTCGATCGCCTGCCGTGCGATGTCATCATAGGTGTAGGGGAGTGCATCCGACATCGTTGGTGTGTGGATCGCTCCTGTTACAGCACATGTAATGATAGTCTTTTTCTGACGGGCCATGAGTTCAGTTTTCCTTGGATTGTCCGATGTGCTTTACGCGATAGCCCAGCGGGAAAAGTTGCAGATCAAAACGGCTACGGATCACGCCCCAGATGCCTTTCGGCGCCTTGAGCATGACGACAATCGCAACCACTCCGAGAACGATGAGGTACGTTGTCCCAAGGTCGGCCAGCGTTTCGCGCAGCGCAAAGAAGACGAGTGTGCCGATGATCGGTCCTTCGATGGTACCGATGCCGCCGATTACGACGATGAAGATGACGAAGGCGGTCCAGTCGTTGACGCTGAACGCCGCATCCGGCGAAATGCGCAACTTTTGCAAGAAGATCAGCGCGCCGATCATCGCCGTGAACGCCGACGTGACGACGTAAACAATGAACTTCGTGCGCCAGATATCGATGCCGAGGCTACCGGCGGCCAATTCGTTGTCGCGAATTGCCGTCAACGCCAAACCTTGGCGCGAGCGCAGGAAGAGATACACGGCCGTCACCACCAGCACAGCGGCTCCGAGCGCCAGCCAATAGCTCAGCGCCTCTCGCATCGCGCGACCGGACGCCAAAGATTTGACGATGGCGACGGGTAGCGAAGATCCCGATCCCCCGCCAAGCGCAGAAATTTGTGCAAAGCTCAGCCGAAAGACTTCAGCGATGACCCAGGTACCTATGGCAAAATATGCGCCCCGAAGCCTGAAGATCAGAACAGCAACCGGGATCGAGATCAAAGCCCCCAGCACGCCTGCGGCTGCGATAGCAACCAATGGGTTCAGCCCGCCCAACATTGTAAGCGCAAAGAGCATATAGCCGCCGAAGCCCACATAGGCCTGCTGACCAACCGAGACGAGACCAGCGTAACCCGCCATGAGGTTCCAAAGAGTGGCGAGGGACAGGTAGAGAAACAGCTCTCCCATCAAGCGCATGTCGGCGCGGCCTGCCCACCAGGGCGCTGCAACCAGAACAAGCAAACCGATTGCGGCCAGGATCGCGGCAGCTCGCGCTGCCTTTGATGATCGAGATACGGAATAATCTTGCAGATTCATCCAGAAACCCTCGGGAAGAGGCCGTTCGGACGAACGGCAAGAATGACAAGGAAAGCGATATGTCCGGCAAGCACTTGCCAACCCGGATCAATCTTGGCTCCGATGGTTTGCGCGACGCCAAGGATAACGCCGCCAATTAATGTACCCCAAAGGTTGCCAAGCCCACCGATGATAACGGCCTCAAAGCCAAAGATCAGGCGACCGCCTCCAATTGAAGGATCAAAGCTTGTCCGAATGCCAAGCAGAATACCGGCGATCGCTGTCACACCGAGGGCCAGCGCCATGGCCAAGCCAAAGATGTGCCGACGATTGAGACCCATGAGCTGGGCGATGTCTTGATTGTCTGAAACGGCCCGGAATGCACGTCCCAAAGCTGTATGATAGAAGGTCCATTGCAGCCCCCAGATCACCGCGATCGCAATCCCGAAGGTCAGGAGCGGTAATATCCCAAGGGTCACTCCGCCCACTGCGACGCTTGCTGTTTCCAGGGTGCCAGCATTCAATGTTTGAGGGTCGGCAGTGTAGATCTCAAGCAACCCGTTCTGGATAATTACACTCAGCCCGAATGTCACAAGCAGCGGTGGAAGAATATCTTCGCCCAGAGTTTGGTTAAGCAGACCGCGTTGAAGGGTATACCCAATCAGCGCCATTGCGGGAACGACAATCACCAACGCGGCAATCGGGTGCATCCCTGTCGCGGTCGTTACGGTCAGCCCGAGATACGCGGCCAGCACGATCAAATCGCCATGGGCGATATTGACGAGCCGCATGACCCCAAAGATCAACGACAGACCCGCGGCAAACAGCGCGTATAACCCACCCAGCAGTGTTCCCTGCACGATAGCGTTCAGCCATTCCATATTATTCGATCCCGAAATACGCGCGTGAAATATCTTCACGCGATACGGTGTCAGACGTGCTTTCCAGCGAAACGCGCCCCTCCTGCAGGCAGTAGACCCGGCTCGAGACCGACAGTGCCCTCGTTATGTCCTGCTCGACGATGATCGCACTCATGCCCTCACCGATAATGCCGGGCAAAGCGTCGTAGATGTCTTTGATGATGATCGGTGCCAGCCCCAAGCTAATTTCGTCGAACAGGATCAGATCAGGATTGGCCATCAATGCGCGCCCGATGGCGACCATCTGCTGCTGACCGCCCGAAAGCGATGTTGATGCCTGATCTTTGCGCTCCTCAAGGATCGGAAACAGATCATAGACAGCTTTCAGATCCCAAGGGCCCGAGCGACCAACTTGGGCTCCGATCATCAGGTTTTCTTTGACTGACAAAGAAGGGAATAACTGGCGACCTTCTGGAACCATGGCGAGGCCAAGTTCTGCAACCTCGTCTGCGCGAAGCCGGCTGATATCCTGACCTCGATAGTGAATCTGATCCACTCCGTTCGTCAGCAACCCGGTGATTGACCGCATCAGGGTCGTCTTGCCTGCGCCGTTTGCACCAATGATTGCCAGAACTTCTCCCTCGCCGACGTCCAATTCGACATCATAGAGCGCTTGGAAATCGCCGTAGTAGGAGTTCAAACCGCGTATCTGAAGAATTGAGTCAGGCATCGGCTTCGATCCCCAGATAGATTTCCTTGACTTCAGCGCTTTCCATAATTGCCTGTGGCGCGCCCTCGGCGATTTTCTTCCCGAAGTCGATAACGATCAGGCGGTCAACAACGGCCAGCAGCGCATGAACGACATGTTCGATCCAGATAATGGTGACGCCAGACGCGTGGATGTCCTTGATGGTCTGAACCAGTGACTTGCACTCAGCTTCGGTCAAACCACCGGCAATCTCATCCAACAACAGAAGTTTGGGCTTAGCGCAAAGCGCGCGTGTCAGTTCCAGGCGTTTGCGTTCCAACAAAGTCAGGCTGCCCGCTAGAACGTTTGCCTTGGGCATAAGCTCCGTTTGGTCCAAAATCTCCAGACAAAAGCGCTCAGCCTGATGCCCATGCAAGCCGGCCGACTGCGTGGCTGCGATCATTGCGTTTTCGAAAACAGTCATTCCCGAAAACGGCTGCGGAACCTGAAAAGAACGCGCGATGCCTGCATGGCTCCGCTTTGCGGCGCTCCATTTTGTGACGTTCTGCCCACTGAATTCTATCACCCCGGAATTGGATTTGAGCGTCCCAGTGATCAGATTGAACATCGAGGTTTTACCGGCACCGTTGGGACCTATTACCCCGAGTGCCTCGCCTTGCTGGACCTCATAGCTCATAGCATCGGCGACAGTGACCGCGCCAAATGCCTTGCTCAGGTCTTGGATTCTCAAGATTGTCGTCATGCTTCTCTCGGATAGAGGGTTCGGCGCCAAGATCGGCGCCGAACGTCTAGTCAGCCCAACAGCTTCATATCTGCCGTGATCGGAACTTCGGGCGCAGTGCTGTTTGCAACGATCTGCAACTCATACCCGTCGCCGGACTTTTGCCACTGACCGCCGACCAGCGGAGTTTTGGTGACGTTGTTCATGGGTCCATCACCCCAGTTCACCGGCCCGACGATTGTGTTTAGGTTCGTGGACGTGATTGCGGAAATGATCGAAGACGGGTCTTCCAGATCATCCGCCCGTTTGATGACATCTGCGACGACCTCGAACAGTGCGTGCTTAAAGCCGAGCGGTTGCGTCCAAGGACGGCCCGACTCCGCCGTGTAACCTTCGGCAAGGTCTTTCGAAGAAATGCCGGTGAGTGAGGACGAGAAAGGATGATGCGGAGACCACCAGACCTCGGTCGACAACCCGTCACCACGGTCGCCAAGCGATTCAATGACCGATGGGAACAGCAGTGCTTTGCCAATGGTAACGACCTTTGGGTTGAACCCTTGCTGGGCAGCCTGGCTCCAGAACGTAGCGAAATCTGGCGGGATCATGTTGCCAGTGACGATTTCGCAACCAGCAGCCTTGAACGAAGCGATCTGGTTTGAGAAGTCGTCGGATAACGGCTGATAGCGACCGGGATCGGTCAGCGTGTAGCCAGCGGCGGCCAGCGGTTTTGGCAGTCCCAGTTCCGCATCGCCCCAAGCATTACCGTCAGCATCGTTGGGGAAAAGACCGCCCACGGTCTTGGTCACGCCAGTCTTGTCCCACATATCAAGGAACGCTGCGATCACATCCTCTAGGCCCCAGAAGAAGTGATAGGTCGTTTCAAACCCCTCACCCGGAACACCATTGCGGCCAAAGAAGTAAGGCTGCCACGGGCAGTCGGTCGTGATGCAAGGAACTTCGTTTATCTCTGCCTGATCGGCGACAGGATTTACTGTGTCCGGAGTTGACGCCGCCACGATGATATCAACTTCATCACCCAAGATCAGATCTGCCGCGACCTCGGCTGCTCGGTTCGGGTTGGACTGGCTGTCTTTCGAGATGATCTCGACATTCCAGGTCTTGCCATTGTTATCCAACCCAGCCGAATAGACCTGCTGTATGGCTTGAAGCACGTATTCGTCGGCCTCCGCGAAACCAGCCAGTGGACCAGTACGTGGGCTGACATTGCCAATCCTTAGCGTCGGGTTTGCCGCATAGGCACGCGTTGCCCGGAGGATGGCCGGAGCAGCGATTGCCGCCGTAGCCCCGGCAATAAAACTGCGCCTCGTGGCCGTTTTGAAAGTCCTTGTCATTACGTCCTCCCTTCACCGGCCTCCCGCCAGTGTTTGATTGATCTTACAAAGTCTTCTCGAGATTTTTCAGATGTGTCGCAACGCGCTGGCGAACCTGATCCGCCTCGCCCTCGGCCCATTTCCTAAAGCCTTCGCCTGACTTCATGCCTAGCTTGCCCGCTTCAACAAGCGACTTCAGGTAGGATGAAGGGCCTTTTTGCGTCTCAAGGTCGTGTAATACATTCTCATGGATATCGAGCGTCAGGTCGGTGCCAACCAGATCAGCATTCTCTAACGGCCCGAGGACCGCCAGCCGCCGTCCAAAGCTGGACTTGATCACAGTATCAACAGCTTCCGCGTCACAAATTCCGTTTTCAACCAAACTGACCGCTTCGCGCCACAGCGCATGCTGAAGGCGGTTGCCAATAAAACCCGGTACGTCCTTTTCGACCATCACCGGAGTCTTTCCAGCGTCCTTCAGCAGATCGAACATCGTCTGTGCGATCTCGGGGTCCGTCCATTCCGTCTTGATGACTTCAACCAACGGGATCATGTGCGGGGGGTTCCACCAATGTGTTCCGAGGGCCCTGTTTTTTAGCCGCAGCCCAGACATGATCTGAGTGATCGGCATGACCGAAGTATTTGATGCGAGAATGCAGGTCTCTGGTGCGTGCGCTTCAATCTCAGCAAAAATCGCTTGCTTAAGCTCCAGCTTTTCCGGCGCCGCTTCGAATACAGCATCGGCGTTTCGAACCGCACCTTCAGTCGTCGCAAAGATCTCAATCATTTTTAGGGTTTTTGTGATTGTAACCTCGTCATCCCCCATCGCGGCCATGCTGGCGCGGATGCGGTCGGGCACGGTGGCTCGCGCCTCTTCAACGGGATCCGTGATGGCAACGTATTGACCTGCTTTTGCTATGGTCAGGGCGATACCGTGCCCCATAAGCCCCGCGCCAATTACTGCTATCCGCTGTTTCTTGCGCACCATTCTTTAACCCGCCGTATATCCGCCGTCGGCATGAAGGATATGCCCGGTGTAAAAATCAGATGCTCGCGACGCGAGAAACAAAAGCGGACCCGCCAGGTCTTCTGGCTCACCTAGTCGTCCTTTGGGAACACGGGTCAGGAAGCCATCGCGCACTGCCTTCGCTTCGTCGGTGTCTTCGAACATCCAAGCTGTCAAAGGAGACCTGAACACTGTCGGAGCAATCGCGTTGACGGTAATTCCAGTCGGCCCGAGCTCACACCCCAAGGCTTTGGTGATCCCGTTTACTGCAGCCTTTGAGGCGCAATACGCAGTATAGCCAGCCGGGTGGCCAAGGATACTGCGAGCGGAACTGACGAAGATGATCTTGCCGTATTCGCTGACCTTCATCTGTTTCGCAGCCGAACGCGCGAGCAACCAGCTTTGATTGACGTTGGCATCCATCACGGCATCGAAGGTTTCGGGAGCCATTTCGTTGATTGGAGCGACTTTGTTCATGCCGGACGCGACGACGAGAATGTCCAGCTTGCCAAAGGTGCTGACCGCTTCATCGACCAATGCGTCGCATGACGCCTCATCGGACGGGCGCGTATTCACCGCAACGACGGTCGCACCAAGCGCCTCGCACTCTTTGGCAATCTCGTCGAGCGCGTCCTGATTGCCCGCAGCCAGAACCAGATTGCACCCAGCGCTAGCCAGAACGCGCGCAGCAACCATGCCAAACGCACCCGAGGCTCCGGTGATCAGCGCGACGTTTTCATTAACGTCAAACATCTTGAGTGGATCAGACATTCTTTTCGTCCTCAGCTTTCTGGCGGATACGGAATGACCACCAGCATTTTGCAGGTGTGGTTGGTGCGGTTTTCAATTTTGCGTATTTCGCCCGGTGCGATCGTGCAGCTATCCATGGGCCCAAGGATGGTTTCTGTGCCGTCAACGATGACAGTCATTTCACCCTCCAGAACGACGTAGACTTTTTCAAAAGGCGTAGAGTCCGGCCCGGCACCTCCGCCTGGTAGGAACTGGCTCAAGCCAATCCACTGATTTGTCGGCCCGCCTTCTTCAAACCCCTGTAAGCGAAGCCCATGACACCCAATGTGGTTCGGTGCTTCGTAGGGTTGGGCGTCTTGAAAACGCTTCAGATACATATCCGTCTCCGCTCAGGTTTAGTGGCGGCCACCGGAATACCGGCGACCGGTCCGTGAGTGTTCAGAACTCTTCGCCAGCCTCGATACGGTAGGACTGGTTCTTGTCGATCATCGCAACCAATCGGATAATGCAGCCGTCGCCACGGTCCCAATTCCAAGGGAAGAACGCGAAGGTGCAACGCTTACCGGTCACCGCATCCAGATCACCACCGACATTTTCGATGCCGAGGATACCCTTAGAGAAAAGCATGTTGTGAACCGGTTCCCACTCGGGGAAGTCAACCTCCCAGGGGGTGCCGCCTGACCATTCAAGATACTCTTTCTCAAGGTGCGGCAGGATCGGACCGTTACGCTGCGGGCCAATGGCCGTTGCCAGAGGGTGATCGTTTGCCTGGGTGTCGTGGCCAACGACTTTCACGCCTTTCTCGATCATCCACTCAGCAGCGGAAGGAACGAGACCCGGGCAATAAGCAAAGTAGTCACCGTCTTCGTACTGCTTATGCCAACCGGTGTTGATAATCAGAACGTCGCCCTTGCGGATTGCGTGCCCGCAAGCCTTCTCCAGATCGTCTCCCGTGATTTGCTCCCACTTCTTCTTGGGAACCGAGACGACCAATCCCGTACCGAAGAAATGCGGCAGCGGCACCTCGTCGATGAACGGCGTTCCCTGAACGACATGGGCCGGTGCATCAATATGAGTGGTCACGTGCATGGTCGTCGTAATCGTCTGAGACAACACGCCTGACTTGGCCATGTAGTGCTTTCGGTCGATCTGGACGTCCTTGAAATACGGCCAGTTGGGGCACTGAAACCCGTATCTGTGGCTCAGGTTGTAAAACTCAAGCCCCATGTCATTGTCAGTGTTTGCCTGAAACTCAATGCCGCGGATTTCGACCATTGGGCATATCTCCTCTGTTCGCCGACAACGCGGCGGTGTTCGCTTTTCTAATATCTGGGTGGCCTCCCCACCTGTCCCGTATGATGATGCATGCGCACCGCATTACGGTCAACTAAAAACTCACTATACGGTTGACTTGCACCGCATTGTGGTACATCACTAATAAATTACCAGGTATCCGAAATTACGATGCCAGGACAGGATTAGGTAGGTTAAATGTCTGAAAAAGCGGATAAAGGTGGCATTCAGGTCATTTCCAGAGCGGCCTCGATTTTGCGTGTTCTGAAAGAAAATCAATCCGGAATGAGCTTGGGGAAAATTGCAGAGCGTGTTGGCCTGCCCCGCTCTACGGTACAGAGAATCACAAGCGCACTTGCTGAAGAAAAACTTGTCATAGCAGATGCAAACGGGGGTGGCTTGAGGCTCGGCCCCGAACTAAGCGCTCTCGCGGGTGCTGCGCAGTACAGCATCGTCGAACATTGCCGGCTGCTTTTGACGGAGCTGACCCAAAAGACCGGGGAAACCACAGACCTCGCCGTCATGCGCGGTATCGGCATGGTTTTCTTAGATCAGGTCCCAGGCGTCTATCGATTGACGACCGTTTCGCAAGTGGGCGAGGTTTTTCCGCTGACCACCACTGCGAATGGGAAAGCTTGTCTCGCTCAGCTCGATGAAGGAGATGCGACAAAACTCATTCAAAACGAATGGGAACGGAATGGTATCCAAAGGAATTTGGATGACTTCCTTTCCGAACTGAATACGGTCCGCGAACAGGGCCTTGCCTATGATTTGGACGAGCATTCTGTCGGCGTGTCGGCGATCGGATTTTCTTTCGTTGACTGGGTCGGAGATCTGCACGCGATCTCAATTCCAGTGCCAACGACACGATTTGCACGGCAAAGAGCAACCATCGAACAAGCACTTATCGAGACATCCACAAATATACATCAAACTTTCCAATAAGCTTGTGAAGCCGACATGACGCAGGTTGGGTCTCACGATCCACCCTGTTTGGCAACCCGCGCTTCCAATGGAAAAAATCCATACACTGCACCCAACAGATTGCTGCTAGTTCCGCATGGTCGCGAAGGTTGCCATTCGTGTTTAACCTTATTGCGCAAGGTGCGCCACAGCTGGCAAAACAAATGGTCTATTCAGTATCTGAAAATCCGATTGTGGTTCTGTTGATGATCAACATCGTGTTGATCCTGATCGGGATGCTGATGGACGATATCTCGGGTCTGCTTCTGGCGACACCGATCTTGCTGCCCATTGCGCAGAGCACTGGCATGGACCCGATCCATTTTGCGGCTGAGATCGGCGTGAACCTGGTTATGGCCAACATCACTCCACCTACAGCGCCGCTTCTCTATCTTGGCGCTCAGGTCTGCGATGAACCGGTTTCGCGTATGCTTTGGCCGACTTTGGTGTTCATCGTTTTTGCCTGGCTGCCGACGTTGATGCTGACAACTTTTGTACCAGAGTTAGCCCTCTTCCTGCCTGACCTCCTGCTCAGCAGATAATGGGCGGAAAGCGCCAACGCACAAGACAAAATGCACGCACCCCACTCCAATGATTGGGGTGCAAGGGCGCTCTCTCAACCATGACGTGGGAGAGACTAGTTCGCAGCGGAAATCCTAAATCTGAAAATAGAAGTCTGAAATGTACAAAAATATCCTAGTCGCGCTGTCTCTGGAACACGGCATCAGTGAACATGCATTGTCCGCGGCACATGCCCTTGTATCCGAAGGCGGAAAAATCACAGCAGCACATATTCACGAACCACCAAACAGACAAGTAATGTACTATATGGATGAAGGGATTGCAGAAAAATCCTTTCAAAAAGCAAAGACACGCTTAGCTGAACGCCTGAAAGAAGAAGCAGAAATCTCTTCGGTCTTGATCGAGAGCCAATCAGCTGGCCGAGCAATCACCGAGTACGCAAACAAACATCGCATCGATTGTATCGTCCTTGCTTCGCACAAACCTGGAATGAAAGAGTTCTTTTTGGGTTCAACAGCCGCTTTCGTCGTTCGACACGCTCAATGTTCGGTGCATGTACTCCGTCTTTGACGCTGGCGCCCGCAGCGCGTAAGTAACTCTGTCCTGTATAATCTGCGGTGATAAGCATGCCTTACTGCGACCATGGTCTGCTATTGGCATACCTACCAGAATTTCACTTTGCGGCATTTGAGAGGTAGGGCTCACGGCCAACCTCGGCGGCAACGCGGCATCTTGTGATATCCTCTTTCGTCAACGTCGGGTTGTCGTTGTGGGCGGGCATGGCGGATCGGAGGATCAGTTATGGACACACCAAACTTACCTGCCATTCGCGCTCTTCGCCCAGCTTGGAACAAGGGACGCATCGTCGGTCAGAAACGGCCGTTGAAACCCAAACACGTCTGGGCAATTCGAGTAAGGTTAGAACTCGCAGTGAACCATCGCGACCTCGCTCTCTTCAATATGGCCATCGATAGTAAGTTGCGCGGCTGTGACTTGGTGAAAATGAAAGTCGTAGACATCATGGCTTCTAGTCAGGTCAAGGAGCGGGCTTCGGTGTTGCAAAGCAAAACTCAGAAGCCGGTCCGTTTCGAGGTTTCTGAAGGAACTCGAAGCTCAGTCGAAAGGTGGATGGAAGACAATCTCATGGTCGGATCTGAATACCTTTGGCCAAGGCGTTTCCATGAGCGTTTACACATTTCAACGCGCCAGTGTGCGCGGATCGTGCGTGATTGGGTCACGTCGATAGGTTTGGAAGCAAGCGCATATGGCACACATTCAATGCGGCGGGCAAAGGTCACTCAAATTTACACGAAGACAGGCAATCTGCGCGCGGTACAACTCTTGCTTGGGCATACTAAGATGGACAGCACCGTTCGGTATCTCGGTGTTGAGCTTGAGGATGCACTTGCCATAGCAGAGGCCATTGAAATCTGACTACTACGGGCCGCATTCGTTGGCGGCCCACAGCCGACATTCGATATCTCTCAGAGTTCACCTATCGGCTTCCCGAAAGCTGCCGTTCGTTCAAAACGCAGAAATTTCAATGAGCGGATGGCAGTGAGGCAAACAAACCTGCAAACGTTGAGATGCGCTGTTTAGCAAACTTGATTGCTTTCAGAGACCCGACTAACGTTTCTGTAACCATATTTTTCGCGATTTTTAGGACATGTAGATATAGATGACACCTGATGTACAAACCGCCCACCGCATAGCTCAAGACCATTGCGCTGCTTGGACAAACCGGGCACCTGGCGATGTCGCCGGAAGATATGCTGAACATACAATCATGATAATGAACGGTGGCGACCCAATGGAGAGCCAGGCGGAGATTGGCGACATGGCGGCGGGATTTATGGCTGACTTCCCTGACCTCGTTCTTAGCCTCGACGCGGTTCTCGTCGCCGATCACCATATGGTCTATGCGTGGACTTTCGAAGGCCATCATAAAGAGACTGGCAACCATGTTCGTTTCTCGGGCTGGGAAGAATGGGACTTAGACGACAACCTGAACGTCACCAAATCGCTCGGTTGGTATGATGGTGTGGATTATGAACGCCAAGTTGCGGGAACATGATCATATCCGGCGCCAATTCGCGCCCTGTACGCACAGTCGTATACGGTATGTCAGACCCAATTTGACTGTAGTCGGTGCTCTTTACTGCCTACAGCAAGTGAGAGGGCGTCCATCGGAAAAGGCTTTTCTCATATTCGGTAATTGATTTCGAGAGCCACCGCATGAACAGCTTTGCCGCTGGTCGGACCGGGCCCGGCAACGTGACAAGGTAGTAGCCGATCTGCGGTATTGGATCGTCGAACAGCGCCACGAGTTGTCCCGACTTCAACTCGTCAGAAACAAAAGCCGGTACCGTCGCCCCGATACCATCACCGCGACGGATGCCATCCAGCAGCATATTGCCCGGCACGCGGACAACTCTCCGGTCGGCGTCGGTCGGAATTCCGACTTTTTCTAACCACAGGTCAAATTCGACTGACCCTTGTTCCTGAAGAAGTGTGAAATCAAGCAATTCTGCAGGATTCGTGAGCACCCGGTTTCCGATGAGTTCGCTGGACGCGACGACCGTCAGACAGCCTGGCAGCAGCACCTGCGAGACAAGCCCTTGCCAGCGACCTGTTCCATATCGGATGGCCATATCAATTCCGCCCGGCTTGAGGTCGACAGCTTGGATCGTTGAATCGATCCTCAACTCGATATTGGGGAATTCGTCAATAAACGTCGACAGACGCGGCATAAGGAACGCGCTTGAAAACATCGGAGTCGCGCTAACCACCAACGGTCGAACCGCCTCTGCACTCGACACGCTCTCGGTCACGGAGGCCATTTCAGCGAAGGCTTCAAGCAGGCCAGCTGACAGGAATTCGCCTTGCGATGTCAGAGAAATGCCATGTCGGGTACGAGTGATAAGCCGAGTGTCGAGATGTTGTTCGAGCCCGCGGATTTGCTGGCTGACTGCGGAATGGGTCACGTTCAGTGCCTCTGCCGCCCGGGTCAGATTTCGAAACTCGGCAGCGGCGGCGAAGGCTCTGAGAGATGTCAAAGAGGGAAGTGTGCGCCAATCCATAAGTAAGATCATCTAACAATATAGAATAATTTACAACTATGTGATCCCCCGATGCCGGCGCATGCTGGTGCAGTAATTCATTGGCGACCATCGGAGACAAACATCATGAAAATTGCTGTTTTGGGACTGGGCAATATGGGCTCAGCGCTGGCGCATTGCTTGCTCAAGGCAGGCCACGAAGTCAGCGTTTGGAACCGCACATCGGAAAAGGTAGAGGTTTTTGCTGAGGCTGGAGCCACGATCTGCTCTTCACCGAATGATGCTATTGCGGCGTCTGATTTTGTCATCATCTGTATCAAGAGCCACAAGAAAACTATTGAACTGGTCAACGGGCTGAGCGTCTCGCTAAAGGGTAAGACCATCTGTGACATGAGCACGGGCGATACCTCGGATGCCGATAGACTGGTCGCCATCCTTGAGGGACAGGGGGCTGGCTACATGCTGGGCATGATCAATGCCTACCCTTCCGGCATTGGTGGTGACGAAACCACAATCCTTACGGTGGGCAGTGCCGGAACCTGGGACCGCTATGGCAGTATCATCAGAGAACTGGGTGGAAAGTCCGCCCATGTCGGAGAGAAACCAACTGCACTTGCCGCGCTCTTTGCCGGCCTCTTCACGGTTCGACAGGGGTTCATGTTCGGAATGATCTACGGTGCACTTGTCTGCCAAAAAGCGGGCATCCCGATGCAGGTTTATGCCGACCAACTCCCTGCCACGATCAAACTGGTCAATGACTACCATGATCTCTTTGCCAGAACTGTTCCGTTTGAGGATTACGACAGTGCGGAAGCTTCCCTGAAGGTTTACGCGATGGCGCAAGAGGATGCGTTGAAGACCTATCTCTCACTTAATGCGCCCGCTGATTTCATCCAGTTGATGCATGACCGCACCAAAACGGCTTGGGACGATGGCTACTGCGACAGACAGCTGACCTCACTGGTCCAGCATATGACAGATGCCTGATGCAATAATGCTCCGGCCAATTGCTGCCATTGCCCGAGGATTAGCGATGCTGCAGTGCGGACCGTCAGAAGGAGACATTCGCTGCAAGCGCAAAGCAGGAAGGCCAAACGAAGTCTGGACCGCGAACAACCTGACATTGGGCCTACGGCGACCCACGCACGCAGTCAGCCCGAACCGGACATTCGGTTTTTTGGCCACATCAACGTAGCGTTTCACAAAATGCTGTTTCACGAAACACCTAGGGTTGAACCGTTGAGCTGGACTTTATCGATACGATAAATTGTCAGACGGTAGTTAAGTACTTTCGAAACGGTCAGCATATGCCTTCTTGAGCATAGGGCTGCGTCGAGCAAAGAGAGAATAGAGTATGTTTTCCCCGGCGAGGTGCCAGAATTCGAGACCTGTAGCGTCAACGTGTGGGCCGATGAATTGGAAACTCAGATCCTTGCACAGCTGATGCCCTATTGGGCTTGCGGCGATGGCGGCTAGATCTTTTAGATAGACTTCCCTTATCACGAGATCTTCGAGTACTTTCACAAACCCATTTAGCAGATGAAGCGCAGAATTTTGATGCCCCTGCGCGATGTAGACGCCGGCGCAATAGCCGAAATAGTCGCCAGGAAGAACCGGGCGTCGAAGGGATTCCAGACTAAATTCGGCTTCAACCAGCCGGCACTCACGGAACTTGGTTTCCAAGTCTTCATCCAGGAAAATAAGCGAGATATGAGCGGCCAACTCATCTCCAATCATGACATATACGCCGGACATCGCCCCATCCTTTAAGATCTCCGCCCAGATGGGGTCGCAGGCGGAAAACCCGTCGGGAAACTCATGAGCACCTTCGAGTTCCAAGGCCTGAACGGCGGCATCGGCAAACTCGATAGATCCGTATTCCAGCGCCACTTCATGTTCGCGAAGAACCCGGTAGGACGCATGCGTTCTACTCGAACGGCTTTCCCAATCCTCGCGGCAAGCCACAACTTCATCCCGCGTCCATCCGAGTTTTTCTACTAAAAGGTGCTCCAGGTCACCTCGGATGTACGACAGTGATCGCTCATATTTGCTGACCGCATCTACACTTAATCCCAGCAAAGCAGCCAATTGTTCCTGTGACATGCGGCCGTCGATACCGTTGCGAGCTCGATGGCTTCGAAGCTTGTCGGCGAAGATGGACGAAGGGGCGGTCATGTTGTCTCCGAAATGGTCGTGCCGCTGCTTATCAATATGCCTAAAATTGGGTGATTGCCCAAGCGACTTATGGATGACTTACGGGTTCAGGCGGATCACGTCCGTGGCCGAGTTCCCTGAGACGAGCCAAGCTTGACACATACACAAAAGGAACCTGCAATGTCACGTCGCATATGTCAGTCACCCGGTACGCTCGACGCAATTTTTTTTGGGTTTGCATCCGCCCCTGAAACCCGGAGTCGTCGGAGACGTGACATCCGCTGTTCAAAGCGAATGAAACGCGATTGGCCTGTTTCCCCGATGCGTCGCCACCGGTTTATGAGAGATCTTGACTACTAGATCAAAGGCACAAAATGTGAATTTGCTGTACAAGTCAGATTGCTGAGAACGACCGCCCAAAGCGAGCCTTTCAACTTTTATTTCAAAGTGCATATTTATGTCTTTGGTATCACTTCACGGGCATTTCGGAGGCCCGGCGAACCGCGAGAACCGAAGCAGCATAATCCCCCAATGAAATCCCTCTGAATGCAAAAGCGGCCGGTTTGTTGCGCAGGCGAATGTCGACTTTACCGGTGACCAATTCCGCCAAATCGCCAGCAATTTTCTTATATGGCAACATCGGCTTGTCGCTTTCCAATTCCTGTAGCCGGTCGTCGACAATTACCATTTCGAAAGCAGCCATACCTGCTGGAATCCACGGAATGCAGACATCCGTTATCGCCGCAAAGGCAGTCGGTTTCAGCCATCGGCCGTCCAAAAAGGGTTCGATTGAGTAGTCCAAAGTTACCGATGTCACTATCAGATCTGCATCATTCAGGGCGCCTTTTGCACTGGTGCATGATTCAGCGTCCAGTCCCAGGCTTCGTGCATAACGACAAAGCTTGTCGGCATTCTCCTTACCTCGCCCGAACACGCGGATTCGTTTCAAGGGAAATAGATCTGAAAACGCAGCAAGATGGGCGTGCGCTTGCACACCCGCGCCCACAAAAGCCACGGTCTCGGCATGAGGGTCAGCAAGCCTACGCGCCGCCACCACTGACAGAGCCGCTGTTCTGACTGCTGTAATCCAATTCGCTCCCAAGACCGCGCGAAGTAGTCCGGTTTGCGCATCCATAACCATGATTGCACCGTTAATCGCGGGAAGACCACTTGCCGGATTTTCCGGACACACTGTGACCTGCTTGGTCACGATGAAACCATCATCTCCCATTGCTAAGGTAGACATTGCGTAGCGCCCGTCGCCGGGCAAGATGACTGTTTTCGGAGAAGCGCGAAGCTTTCCTTCTACTTTGGCTACTAGGGCGGATTCGATGGCATCGGCAACTTCAGAAGTTTGGATGCCCAAACCCCCGAGATCCTTGTCAGACAGATAAATTAGCGCGTTCTCAGAGGTCACGACGTTCCTCACATCAGCAAATTGGCTTTCTGACAAAGTACATTATTTTCCGCTGTTCTCGCCATCGGTTTACCTTTGCAGAAGCAATTAAGCGGTTACTTTCAATCGCCCGACGCAAGGCGCAGAAACGAAATTCGTCTTCATTTTTTCTCACATATGAACTCAGCCGAACGTCTGTGTTCCTCCGCTCACCTGCTTCCTGCCAACTCGTTCTAAACGTCCGGAATGCGCGGATCGCGACGTGCCGCACTTGCAAAAGATCGAAGTGTGATTACGGCAGCTCAGGGTTCCAAAGCCGTCATCAGAGATAGCGCTGCAAGGCCCCTGGCCACCATTTTGATGACCTCAAGCACGGCCCAAAGCCGACGGTCGTCGATGCCTCCATCACTGCATTGCATCGTTCCTAGAAGTGGACGTAGGCGCAAGTGCAGCATCTTCCATGATCGGGTGGTAGCTCTGCGGACAACAAAGCTGTTTCGCCAATCAAAAAGAGGCGCACGCAAAGGCCTTCCGATCCGCCATCGCCCCAACAGAAATATCCATCTGTTGGAGATTCAACAAGGCCGTAGAACGGTTGCACTGAATACGTTTATCGCGCACCTTTTTTCTCTAAACAAAAGGGACGCTGTTGATGGTGAAATCCAATAGATTAACTCTTGATCCGGACGATTGGGAGGCCAGCCGCGCGCTCGCCCACAGGATGGTCGATGAGGCCATCGAGCATCTGAAACAGGTGCGAGAGCGTCCTGTTTGGAGACCTATGACCGACGATGTCCATACCACGTTCCAGTCTGGTTTGCCGGAACATCCCTCGTCTCTGGAGCAGGTCTACGATGAATATCGGGCGACCGTGCGCGCATATCCCATGGGCAATATCCATCCACGTTTCTGGGGGTGGTATATGGGTGCCAGCAACTTCACCGGCGCTTTGGGTGATTTTCTTGCGGCCGTAGAGGGCAGCAATCTTGGGGGTGGCAACACAGGAGCGGCGCAGGTCGAACAGCAAGTTGTCGATTGGCTAAAGGAAATTGCGGGGTTTCCCAAGTGTGCGAGCGGCACTCTAACCAGCAGCGGTTCAATGGCAAATCTTGTGGCGCATACCGTGATCCGCAATGTCACCGCCGGATATGACGTTCGCCAGGATGGTATTGCCGCGCTGGATAAGCCAATTAGGTTTTACGCCTCCGATCAGGCCCATAGTTGCCACCAGAAGGCGTTGGAGACGCTGGGCCTCGGCGCCAAGGCGCTGGTAGAGATCGCGAGCGATGACTACCAAAGAATACGGCTCGATGCGCTGGAAGAGGCAATCAAGCAAGATCGCGCGAACGGGATGCAACCTGTTTGCGTGATTGGAACGGCTGGAACGACAAACACCGGTGCGATTGACGATCTGACCGCGATCGCCACGCTGTGTGAGCGTGAGGACCTGTGGTTCCACGTTGATGGGTGCATTGGCGGTGTATTGCGTCTTGCCCCCGACCACGCCCATCTGGTCGCCGGGATCGAACGCGCCGGCTCCGTTTCCATTGATCCCCACAAATGGCTGCACACTCCCTTTGACGCTGGCGCTGTATTGATCAAGGACCCCGATGCGCATTTCAGAACATTCGAGATGCACGGCCCCTACCTGCAACTCCAGGAGCGCGGAATGATTGCCGGGAAGTTCCTCGCTGACTACGGTCTGGATCTTAGCCGCAGCTTTCGCGCGTTGAAAATCTGGATGGCTTTCAAGGAACAGGGTGCGACGAAGTTCGGGCGGCTCATTGCGCAAGACATAGGCTTTGGGCGCTACATGGCCGCGCAAGTAGAGGCGCATCCGCTTCTGGAACTTGTCGCTCCTGTCGAGCTCAACATTGTGTGTTTCCGGCATCTAGCGGCAGACGAAAACGCAGCCAAAGCACTTAACACCGAAATCATGCTTCGGATTCAGGAGCGCGGGCTCGCTATGCCTTCGGACACAACGGTGAAAGGCAAACATGGGCTTCGCTGTGCGTTCAACAACCACCGCACCCAACGCGAGGACATAGACCGGTTCCTCCGCGATGTGCTTCAGATCGCGGAAGAAATCCTATCGGAACAGCCCGCCTAACGCGCTTATTGATAACTGTTAAGGCGTTTGTAAACGTCGTTTTTTGGCCCAGACCTACCGGCCCAAACCGGACATTGAGCTTGAATCATGATTAACTAATCAGCTTCTTGAAAGCGGCCGTTCCGACATTTGCAACATTTCCTTTGCTTCGATGGCCGAGATGGGAACATGCCTGCCGTCCTTTTAAGCGAGCAGTACACTTCGCAGTGCATCTTCCCAGAGAGTTCACAGGGGCTTGCGTGTCCAGCACATGCTGCCTTTCGCCAACAGAAGTCTGGGTTTAAGCAATGACGCTCGGTGGAGCGCTTCAGAGATCGAACGTCCTGACGTTTTCGAGGCGCATATGGAGTGCCAGAACAGTAAGGCCTACAAGTCTATCCAGCGCCTTGGCACTACACTGTTGATTCATCGCGCTGACCAGCCGGATGATCCGAGCTAAGTGGGCCGTGCTCGCGCGTGCATGAATGCAAAGGGCATCATCGGTAAAGAATTCCAGTGACTTCTATAACATGCTCTCTAAACTCCGGACAGTTGTTAGTCAGAATTGACGTGGGAGTTTGGGCGCAGTTGGGCGACAAAAAGGCATCAGGGACCTCGATAAGCCCCGCGCCATCATCTGCGCCAAGTTCGGAGTTAAGCGCAGCTGATCAACAGGCGCGGTTTGAAGCCACCGCTCAGGTGATGCAGGCGATCTCTGTGACCAAGGACGACGTTCAGCCGGTTTGCGATCTGATTGTTGAGCTTGCCAAAGACCTTTGCGACGCTGTTTTTGCTGGTCTGGTTCTTGGACAGGAAGGCGACACACTTCAGCGGCTCGTGGCCAGTGTTAACCTGCACCCTGACATTCAGCAGCTTTGGCGCGACGGCAAATACACGATGGAGCCGGGCAATTCTCTGGTGACTGAAACAATCCTCAGCGGCGAGACCAAACGCGTTGTGGATATGGGAGACACTGATTTCCACAAATCCGGCGATGAGCGGTTCAAGCTGATTGTCGACAAGCATGGGTGCCGCAGCAATCTGTTTGTTCCTCTAAAGGTGGATGGCGGTGCAATCGGATGCTTGATGTTGGCGCGAGACGAGGTCCGGCCCTATACCGACGATCAGGTCAAGCTCGTCGAAAACTTTGCCGCCCAAGCGGTAATCGCCATTGAGAATGTTCGCCAATTTCGCGAATTGCAGATCCGTCTGGCACGCGAAGGCGCCACGCGTAAAGTTCTCGAGACAATTAGCCGATCGCGGGAAGATGAGACGCCGGTGTTCCAGACGATCCTGGAAAACACAGCCCGGCTTTGCGAAACGGATGTCGCCACATTGAGCCTTTTGAATGAGGCAGGAACCCACCTCGAATATGCGGCCCATTTCGGTGATCAGTTGGCGACCTACGAGGTTGGCGTAGATCGTTGGTCACTGGACTCACATCTCCAGATTGCGGAGTCCGTTCGCGAGGCACGCGTTATTCACAATGTAGATTTGCGCCTGACTGACCAGTATATCAAAGGCGACCCATGGCGCCGTCAACTTGTAGACGAAGAAGGTGTCCGGTCATTTCTGACGGTCCCACTAATGTCGGCAGATGGCACGCCCGTGGGCGTCATCGGGATTTACCGACGTGAGGTTCGCGCATTTACAAACGACGAGATCTCTCTGGTTGAGGGCTTCGCCGCCCAAGCCGTGATCGCCTTGGATAACACGCGACAATTGAATGAACTGCATACGCAGTTGGAGCGTCAGGCGGCAACACAGAAAATTCTAACGGTCATTAGCCAAAGCCGTGATGACGATGCGCGCGTCTTTGATTCAGTGCTTCAGCAGGCCACCAGGGTATGTGATGCAGATCAGGCGGTCCTTATTTTGATTAACGCAGCAGGGACCCACGGGCGGTTGGCGGCGAATTGGGGGCATCAGAGAACCGAATTTGATGTTGGAGACGAGTGGCAGTTGGACGAATCGATTCCAATAGCCACTGCGATACGAACAGGTAAGGTTGGTCGCATCGATGATTTGACCGACACGGATTTTTATCGCTCGGGCCATCCTACAGCTGCCATGATGGTTGAGATCGAAGGCATTCGGTCACGCGTTACAGTCCCCCTGATGCAAGGAGATCAGGCCATCGGAGCCATCGCAGTTAGCCGCCGGGAGGTGCGGCCATTTGCTGACCCTGACGTGCAGTTGATTGAAGAATTCGCCAAACATGCAGTCATTGCCATCGAAAACACGCGCCAGTTTCGTGAAGTTCAGGAACGACTTGAACGGGAAGAAGCGTCGCGTGAAATACTCGAAGTCATCAGCCGCAGCCGCGATGACGACAAACCGGTCTTTTATAGCATTCTCGAGAACGCAAGCCGTTTGTGCAAAGCACCGCTGGCCTTCTTGTGTGTCGCTGACCACGAACAAGGGCACGCAACGATTCCAGCCAATATCGGTGCGAGAACTGATTTTGATGAAGCGCTCAAAGATTTCGTAGAGCCATTAACGCGCACTGAACTGGTTGCGATCAGACCAATGATCGATGGTCAAGTTATCCGCCAAGACGATATCGCCGATGATCCACTATACTACCGGGACCGTGACCCAAAACGGGTTCAGATGGTTGAGATTGAAGGTGCTCGCTCGGTCCTTGCGGTGCCGTTGATGAAAGACGACACCGGTCTTGGGGTGATCGTTCTCTATCGCCGTGAAGTTTCGCCATTTTCGGATGATGATGTCGCTCTGGTCCAAACCTTTGCGGCCCAAGCCGTGATCGCAATGGATAACGTACGCCAGTTCCGAGAGGTGCAGGACCGTACGGCGGAAGTCACGCAAGCCTTGGAGTATCAGACTTCAACATCCGAAGTGCTGCGTGTGATCTCAGCGTCTCCCAATCAACTGTCGCCCGTTCTGGACGCCATTCTTAAAGAAGCGTCGCGCATCTGCGAATTGCAGGATGCCTATGTCGCAATGCTCGACCCGGACGATGGGCTTTTTCATGTGCACTCGACGCTCACACAAGACACGGCCTTTGCAGAGTACGTCAAAGCTCACCCGATTTCACCAGCGGAGAACGGTGTAAGCGGGCGTGCGATCCTGTCGAAACGCACAAGCTATGTCGAAGATGTCGAAGCGGACGACACCTACACCTGGTTAGAAGAAAGCGGTGTAGGTGATTACAAGTCATTACTTGGGCTTCCGCTGGTTAAAAACGGTGAAGTCGTAGGCGTTATCTCTCTTGGGGCGCCAGTAGTCTCGGGTTTTTCCGCCAAACAGATCAAACTGCTGGAAACTTTTGCAGATCAGGCCGTTATCGCGATTACCAACGCAAACCTTTTCCACGAGTTGGAGGAGCGTACGGAAGAAGTCACGCAGGCACTGGAGTATCAAACTGCCACGTCAGACGTATTGTCGGTGATTTCGCGATCTCCGAATGAGCTGGAGCCGGTGCTGAAAGAGATACTGAGAGTCGCTGGCCGGATCTGCGAGCCAAAATATGCTGCGATCTCGATCCTGAATCCGCAAGACAACCTTTACCATACTGACATCATGCTCGACTTTGACAGTGATTTCATGAAGTTCATGAAAGCACACCCAGTGCCGGCAGGTCATGGAAGCGGTATTGGCCAAACAGCTTCACGCGGCAAAACAGTCTACTACGAGGACACTGAAGCTGACGAATACGCCTGGAAGGAAGCCGCGCGTATTGGCAAGTATCGCTCGCTTCTGGGTGTCCCTTTGGTCAAGGATAAGGTTGTGGTCGGTGTGATCGTGCTCTGCCACGACAAAGTCGCACCATTCGATTCAAAACAGATATCTCTGTTGGAGACGTTCGCCTCGCAAGCGTTGATTGCCATCAATAACACTCAACTCTTCGAGGAAGTACGGGCGCGTACGACCGAAGTTGAAGACGCATTGGTGCGCGAACGTTCCAGTGCTGAAATCTTGCAACTGATCAACGAAGCTTCTTCCGACATCCAGCCTGTGTTTGACCTTGTCGTGCAAAAATCCGCTGAACTTTGTGGAGCGCAGTTCTGCGTCCTCGAACGCTTTGACGGCAATCTCTATCATTTCTGCGCACAATACGGGTTTCCGCAGACTACTTTGAAGGCACTGACTTCGGATTATCCCTTGGAAGCTTCCAAGGGTCATCTGGCTCCATTGGTCGTGGAAAGCGGCGAAGTCCAGCATCTAGCAGATGCGCGGGGGCCTGAGTATTTCAGTCCAGAGCTTGCCCGAAAGGCTGGGTATCGGCGCTTGATGGCCGTACCGATCCGGGCAGAGGCGCGGATTTGGGGCGTCATAATTGTCGGTTGGGCCGAGGCCGGACCGCCGCAACAAAACAGCGTCGAGCTCGTTCAGGGTTTTGCCAATCAAGCCAGCATCGCCATCGAGAACGCACGGCTATTCCGGGAAACTCAGGAACGCACTGCTGAAGTCGAAGAGGCGCTGAAGTATCAGACGGCGACGTCCGAAGTGCTCGACGTCATCTCGCGCTCACCGAACGATCTTCCACCGGTTTTGGACGCCATCCTGGAGGTCTCGTCGCGGATCTGTTCACCGGAATACGCGTTCTTTGCAATGAAGGATGCTGACGATGGCCTATACCGCGTGGCCATGTCCCACAATGTCAGCGATGCATTTCTCAAGTTCCTGTCCGACAACCCTATCGCTCCAGAGGAGGGTTCTTGCATCGGGCGCACGGCCCTGCACGGCAAGACGGTCTATATTAGGGATACGCGTGGGGATCCGTCTTACACATGGAAAAAAGCGGCTGAGATCGGGGACTACCTTACCACTCTTGGTGTCCCCTTGGTCAGCAATGGCGTAACCGTTGGCGTTATTGTTATGGCGCATCGGCAGGCAGCTGCGTTTAGCGACAAACAAGTCAGCCTACTCGAAACCTTCGCGTCCCAGGCCGTGATCGCCATCAACAATACGCGACTGTTCAAAGAAGTGCAGGCCCGCACTGCAGAAGTTGAAGAGGCACTGGGGTATCAGAAGGCGACATCCGAAGTGCTCGAGGTTATTTCCCGTTCCCCTGACGCTTTAGAGCCGGTTTTGGAAGCGTTGGTAGCGGTTTCGTCGCGCATCTGCCGCCTACAGGATGCTTTTGTGGCGCTAAAGAAACCCGAGGACGGAAAATTCCATTTCTTTGCCGGGCACAATCTCACAGAGAGTTTTGCCAAATTCCTCGAGTCGCATCCATTTGAGCCAGGGGAAACGTCGGCGACCGCCCGGGCGCTTTTATATGGGCGCGCCGACTACGTTGAGGATACTCAAGCGGACCCTAACTATGATCCGGTCCTTAGGTCCAACTTGCAAGGATACAGGTCGGTTCTCTCTGTACCTTTGATACGCGACGGTGACACGATTGGTGTCATCAGTATGGGCAGCCGAAATAAAGCCGCCTTTGAGGACAAGCAAATCAAGCAGATGGAGACCTTTGCCTCGCAGGCGATCATAGCGATTCAAAACTCTCAATTGTTCAACGATACGCAAGTCGCACTCTCGCGCCAAACGGCAAGTGCGGATGTCCTCAGAGTGATCTCGGAATCCCCGACAGATACCAAACCGGTTTTTGAGAAGATTGTCGGACTGGCTACAGCTCTTATCGATTGCGACTTGTCGATTGCCATGCAGGCTAACAAAACTGAATACTGGCAAGTGGCGGCCGCGACTCTGGATGGTTTAGAGGAAATCACTTGGACTGAGCGCCTGCCAATTGATCCCGACGACAACCTGCCATCCCGCGTCATCCAGAGCGGCAAGACGCTGCAATTGGATGAATCGCGCTTTGATGAACTATCTCCGCGGGACACGGAAATCGTAGAGCGACAAGGATTCAAGTCGTTCTTGATGGTACCCTTGATGCGAGGGAAAGAATGTTTCGGCACTCTCGTCTTTATTCGGAAAACGTCGAAGGCTTTCAGTGATGACGAAGTAGCCATTGCCGAATCTTTCGCGGATCAGGCTATCATCGCGCTGGAAAACGTGCGTCTGTTCAATGAAACTCAGGCTTCCTTAGCGCGACAGACTGCCAGTGCTGATGTACTGCGGGTGATCAGCCAATCGCCTTCAGATACCACACCTGTTTTTGAGGCGATTGTAAATTCCGCGACACGGCTTGTTTCATGCGACATGGCAGGCGCCGCTTTGTCAGATGACAGTTTCTGGTGGCAAGTGGCTTTGGCGACGCCAAAAGGCCTATTACGTGATTTCGGACGAACCCGACACCCGTTGGACCCGAAGGATAATTTTCTGTCGTCCGTGTTACTGTCCGGGAAAACCATGCATGTACACGATTTGACGTCGCAGGGCTTACCTCGGTTAGCAAAGAAGCTTCACGAAGAAAACGGATTTGAAGCTTTTCTTGGCATACCGTTAATGCGCGGAGACAAGTGTTTGGGCGGGCTTTATTTCATCAGGAAATCAAAGACACCGTTCTCGGACGACGATATTGCAATGGCTGAGTCTTTTGCGGATCAGTCTGTTATTGCCATCGAGAACGTGCGCCTTTTCCGCGAGGCCGAAAAGGCCCGTGAGGTGGCCGAGTCTGCTAACGAAGCAAAAAGTGCGTTCCTCGCCACCATGTCCCACGAAATCCGTACACCGATGAATGCCGTTATCGGGATGAGTGGGCTCCTGATGGATACCGAGTTAGATGCCGAGCAAAGCGATTATGCCAACACGATCCGCGACAGTGGTGACGCACTACTGGGCATAATTAACGAAATCCTCGATTTCTCAAAAATCGAAGCCGGGCAGATGGACATCGAGAACCATCCGTTTGACCTGCGTGAATGTATCGAAAGCGCGCTAGATCTGATCAGCGGCAAGGCCGCCGAAAAGCAGCTCGATCTGGCCTATGAATTTGACGACGCTCTGCCCCTTGCGATCAGTGCTGACCTGACCCGGTTGCGACAGATCCTGCTGAACCTGCTTTCAAACGCCGTGAAGTTTACCGAAAGCGGGGAAGTGGTTTTATCTGTTGAACAAACCACCGAGAAACGAGGATCGCTTGAGCTAACTTTCAAAGTCCGCGACACAGGTATTGGCCTGAGCGAAAAAGGAATGAGCCGTCTGTTCCAGTCCTTCAGTCAGGCAGACAGCTCAACAACTCGCAAATATGGCGGCACCGGTCTTGGTCTGGCGATTTCCAAACGTCTTGCGGAACTCATGGGCGGCACCATGTGGGCACGAAGTGACGGCGAGGGGCACGGTTCGACCTTTACGTTTACAATCCAGACCAAACCTTCCAAACTGGTCAAATCGTCGTCGCGCGATCTGGTAGGCATTCAGTCCGAGCTTGAAGGCAAGCGCATTCTTATGGTGGATGATAACGCCACCAACCGAAAAATCTTGTCGCTCCAGACCGAGAAATGGGGCACTAAAACCACTACCTGCGAAACCCCGTCCGATGCGCTGGCCACACTCGAGAAGGCTCAAAAGTTCGATCTGGCAATTCTCGACATGCACATGCCAGAAATGGATGGTGAGGAACTTGCCCGGAAAATTCGGGCCAAGCATCCGGACTTGCCGCTGATCCTCTTTAGTTCTCTTGGTCCGCGCGACATTGACCTCGAAGACGGCCTCTTTGCTGCCAACCTCACCAAGCCGCTGCGTCAGTCGCATCTCTTTGACACTCTGGTCACGTTGTTTTCAACCGAAGATACCCCAGTGAAGCCGGCCAAGCCCGTAGACAAACCCCAGACCGATCCAGAGATGGCAAAACGCCACCCTCTGCGTATTCTGTTGGCTGAGGATAATTTGGTGAACCAGAAACTTGCGCTTCGCCTGCTTGAACAGATGGGCTATCGCGCTGATCTGGCCAGCAACGGCGCTGAGGCGGTCGAAAGCGTGAACCGGCAAGCATACGATGTCGTATTGATGGACGTGCAGATGCCCGAAATGGATGGGCTCGAAGCCTCACGCTGCATAAACCAAGATTTTCCCGGAGAAGACCGACCGCGTATAGTCGCCATGACCGCTAACGCCATGCAAGGCGACCGCGAGATGTGTTTAGATGCCGGGATGGACGACTACATCGCCAAACCGATCCGCCTGCCTATTCTTATCGAAGCCCTTTTGAATGTTCCTAGGAAAAGCAAGTAATCCATGACAAACGGTCCAATTGATCTTGATATCTTCGCTGAACTCAAGGACGCGACAGGCGACGAATTTGCCGCCGAGCTTGTGAACACCTTCCTCGACGAAGCCCCTGGCATGATCGCCGAATTGAAAGCGGCTGCCGACGCGTCTGACGCTGATGGATATCGCCGCGCGGCTCATTCCATTAAGTCGAATGCAAACACCTTTGGTGCGACTGCACTGGCCGAGTTGGCCAGAAAAATCGAGCTCGGGGACATACCAGCGACTGGTGACCTTACAGATGCGAAAGCTCTGGAGGCCGCTTTCGCCAAAGCTGCTGCGGCCCTGCGGACCCTGAACAATGACTGATACACGCGGCCATCTCCTCATCGTTGATGACAACAAAGTCAATCGGCTACTCCTGTCTCGCAATGTTGAATTGTTGGGGCACAAAGCCTCTGTCGCGGAAAACGGCCTCGTCGCGATGGAGATGTTGTCGAGTCAGTCTTATGACCTGCTTCTACTCGATATCGAAATGCCGGAAATGGACGGGTTTCAGGTTCTGGAGGCAATCAATGCGGACCCCGACCTGCGCGAATTGCCGGTGATTGTGACCTCCTCTGTCGAAGGGCTCGACAATATTGTGCGCTGCATCGAGTTAGGCGCAGAAGACTACTTGCCCAAGCCGGTGAACAAGACGCTTCTCAGCGCCCGCGTCTCCAGCGGCCTCGAAAAGAAGCGATTGCGGGACGAACAAAGACGCCTGCTCGAACGTTTCGCGACCTCCGAAGTTGCGCAAGACCTGCAAGAGTCTGGCTTTGCCATCGGTGGCAAACGTGCAAACGCATCGGTTCTTTTTTGCGACATTCGCGGTTTCACAGCCCTTTCGGAAAACCTCGCGCCCGAGGCAACAATTGATCTGCTCAACACCTTCTACACGTTGATGTTCGAGGCGGTGACCAGCAATGGCGGCATTGTCAGCCTGATGCTTGGTGACGGGTTGATGGCTCTCTTCGGTGTTCCACAACCTCTGAACAATACCGCGCAAAGCGCGGTAGCTGCGGGGCATGAAATGCATAGCATGATAGAGATGCTGAATCATGACCGGCTCGCGGATGGAGAACGGAGTCTCAGGATCGGGATCGGTATCGCCACAGGCGAAGTCGTCGCGGGCTATGCCGGCACTGACAACCGGGCGACCTATACCTGTATCGGATCCGCGGTAAATCTCGCAGCCCGATTGGAAGCGGAAACCCAGAACACAGGAAGCCGGATTTTGGTTGATCAAGAGACCCTGGATCTGCTCGACGGGGTCGATATTCAGGAGACATTTGGCGGGACCCAGATCAAGGGCTTCTCCGATCCAGTCGACATTCACGCTTTGTGATCTTCCGACACGAGTATCGTTTCTCCGATATCATTTCCTGTAAGATCGCTTACTACTAAACTCCCCGCCGTCGCAGCCACTCAATTTGGATTCGCGAAAACGGGTCGATTGTTTTTACGCCCGGCAATGGGCCTATTGCCACAGACAAAAATCGGGCTTTATTCGATGCGAGGAGAACAGATGAAGCGAACTTTGATAGATCACTATCATCCGGGTCTTTTGAGCAGTCTGTCCGATTCAATGACTGATTTGGAGTAGTGTAGCATTTTCTTTGCACCGCAGCGAACGACCGGTTTCCGCCCGACCTGCAATACAGCAGAACTAGGGGACGTCGCCCCCCGCGCCCGCAATACAATTAGACAGGGCCGTGTCCTCGGCGAACGCCTGTGGGCGCACCACCCTGTCGAATTGTTTTGCACTTGCTACACCCAACCCTCGCTGGGAGCAGGTTTTGGAGACGAGCGCCCTCAAGGGCTTCGCTCAAAACCAGTTTTTATGGGGAAACATGCTCAACGCAACCAATTGGCAGAAGGCAAAGCTATGCGGCGCAAAGGAAAATTTCTGTCGCAAAAAGCAAAACTATTTGTCGCCACATAGTAAATGTAGAACATCACGAATATTTGGCTCAATTGACAACCAAAACCTCAATAAATCGGTAAATCGCGTCATTCAATTCTGACCCAAACGTCAAGTAATTCTGACCCAATATGCATACCGGCCATTCATCGACACAGAGGCCAATGCCTCACAGGAACTCGTTCTTCCAGATGTTACGCGCGCACTAATTTCTGCTCTTGAGGCATAGCATCAGCAACCGTATCGTACCCGGTTGGTCTAGAGCTCCCAGCTTAACCCTGTCGCGTCTTCAGTCACGTCCTAAAGCCTTGTCATGACGGGTTTATCATACGCGTGGGGGTTCAATGTACCCTTGCCGTCTGATCCTCCTCCACTGAAATGGTCCACCCCAATAGTAAGGAAACGGAGGATCAACTCTGCGGGACAAGTCAGGTAATTTCAGAATGGTGTATCGTTAATCTGCTGAACGGCCTTCAATAACCTGACAAAGACCAATTGACTGAATGCAAAAAACTGACACAACTAAAGCAAACAATCTTCTAAGCAGCAACAGCAGTATCGGCACTGAAATCCGTGATCAAACAAAGAGATATCGAGCGTGAAGTCGGGCAAACATTGCAAAGGTTACGGCAGGAACGCAATCTGATCCTCTCTGAGCTGGCGACAACATCGCAGGTCTCGACCTCGATGATCAGCCGTATTGAGAACGGTAGCGTCTCTCCGTCTCTTGGCACGCTACAGGCTTTGGCGGACGCGATGGATGTTCCTCTGATGGCCCTGTTTGCGGACACCGAAGTTTCGGCCGACGTACATCACGTCAAAGCAGGCGAAGGTCTCATGTCCCGGCGTATTACGCAGGGCCACGTGCATAACTACCTTTTACTTGGTAAACATGGCGGGCCGGGAGGTCTGTTTCAATCTGCCCGTATCACCATTTCAAAGGACCAATCTGGGACCTTGCCCAGTTACCAGCACGAAGGCAGTGTTTTTCTCTACATGATAATGGGCGACGCTATATACAGGTGTGGCACCGAGGATTTTGTTATGGCAACTGGCGATACCCTAAGCTTCGATGCCAAGCTGCGTCACGGGTTTTGCAAGATCGTGTCGGATGAGATCGAATTCATCACGGTATCAACTCGCCCGCAGTAAATTCAGACCGTGATTTGGCACCCTCAGGTCGTATAACCTATCCGGACCGTTTCATATTCTTGTATTATGTGAAACTATGAATTATCCGACCGCATATCCCAATCAGGCACTGAGCCCCCATGAAAATTACGTTCAAACAGGTTGATGCATTTCGAACCGTCGTCTCCACCGGAACTGTAACTGAGGCAGCAGCGATGCTGGGAATCTCACAACCCGCGGTCAGCCGCCTGCTCTCGGATTTCGAGGCCGAAGTCGGTTTTCAGCTGTTTCAGCGCTCGGGCCGGGTTCTGGTACCAACGGATGAGGCACGTCTGCTCGTGGAAGAAGTTCGGCAGGCCGTCAGCGGCATGGAGCACATAAAGGAATCCGCCACAGCCATTGGAAAGTTCGGTCACGCGCGGCTTAACCTGGTGATCACCCCGGGGGTGTCTTCTCAGCTAGCTCCGGATCTGCTTCAGGAGTTTTCTGCCACTTGGCCAAAAGCCATGGCCCGAATGGAAATCGCGCCCAGCGATGATGCCGTCGAATGGATGGTTTCGCAGAATTACGATTTCGGGATCACGACAACCCAACCCGCCAACCCATCCTTTGACAGTCTGGTTATCCGGAACAGCGACGTCTGTTGCGTCGTTCCAACCGGCCATCCTCTGGCAGAGAAAACCATAGTTCAGGCGCAGGACCTGGCGGGTAAGAACTTCATCTCATATATGCCATCGTCGCGCTTCCGGTTTGAGATTGACCAGTTTTTTGAGGCCAAAGGCATCTCACGTCAGATGCAGTATGAGACCCGCACCACCGACGCGGTGTGCCGTCTGGTCGCGCGCGGTCTAGGAGTTTCGGTTGTCGGAGCAAGTCTGGATTATCTCAAAACCATTCCCGATTGTGTCGCGCTGCCTTTTGCGGCGCCTCTGACGTTTCGCGCAGTCCTGTTCTGGTCCAGGAACAAACCCCTGTCTGCTGTGGGACAGTCCTTTTTGAAGATCGTGCAATCGCAGATCAGCGACGATTAAGCGCCTCGCGAAAACTGGCTCGCGCCTGCGCGCTGTGAATATAGGCGTAGTCCCGAGGGTAAGGGGCACCTGCCGTCAGTTCCATCGAGACGAATTGCGGGCCGGTGGATGACAGAACCTGAGGCACCGCAGCTGAAAACTGATCCAGATCCGTAAAGCGCTGCACACTGGCATACCCGGCGGCCCAGGCCATGGCGGCGAAATCAACCCTATCCGCACCAGGCAGGGGATGCGACCCGTTCACTTCATAGACCCGGTTAGCCGACAGAAAATGATAGAGGTTCGTCACCCCTGCATTGGCAATCGTCACCAATGTCCCAAGATTCATCAGCAGGCTGCCATCGCCATCCAGAACGATGACCCGCCTGTCAGGGTTGGCCAGCGCCAGACCCAGACCATGGGACGACGCCTGCCCCATCGCCCCGACGGCCACGTAATTAAGGTAGCGCGGGTTCAAGGCAAGCCAGTCGAAACAGCTCTGATACACGGCAACAACAATATCGTCCTCGAGGATATGAGGGATCAGGGCCTTAAGCGCTGCGTCGCGGTGCATGGTCATGATGCCTCCGGTGCTCGGCCGATCAGGAAAATATGGGGTCTTGAAGTTGCATATGCCGCTTCAATCGCCTGCGGGATATGAGCCTCGTGCCCTGGCCATTCGATCAGGGAATGTGACAGTTCCATCGCATCCAACACTGGCCGAACAATCCGCACCCCGTAAGAGGCAGATTGGTCGGGGTGAATATGTGGCTCCTTACCCTGCAGACCGACCATCATAACGACCGGCAGTTCATAATCGACGCCAATGGCCCGGATCGCATTCAATGAATCCATCAGCCCTGTTTGCTGCATCATCAGGATCGCGCGCGTGCCGTTATAGGACATCGCCCCGCAGATGCTGACGCCCTCATCCTCCTTGCAGATACGGGTCAGGCGAAATTCGGGATCTCGCGAGATCGGCCAGAGCAGCCCGTCACTGGTAACGATATCTGGCAATGCTACGATTTCGCCGACACCCGCCGCCTTGATAGCAGCGATGATAGCCGCACCGGACGGATGCTTGACCTGCGGCGTACATTCGGTCGGTAGGGGGGACGCAACCATCAGGTACCTCCGTCCAGAAATGCGGCGAGCCCATCCCGTGCCGCTTGCAGTTCATGCCTGTGACCAATGGTGATGCGAATATAATCACGGTAGGCGGGTGAGGCGAACCGGCGTACAGCAGTCCCCTGTCCGCGCAGGAAAAGATCGGCTGCTTCGGCAGATTTTCCGGGGTTCGGAAAATGAACCAGCACGAAGTTGGCCTGACTTGGGACAACATGCAGACCCATTTCCACTAACGCGGCGCTAATCCAGGCCCGGTTGTTCAAATTGGTCTCTCGCACGAAACAGGTATGTGCCGTGTCTTCCAGCGCCGCAACAGCCCCTGCGACCGAAGAGGACGCCACCGGGAAGGTCAGGCCGATCCGGCGTACATTGTCCACCACATCGCTGGACCCGTACATCCAACCAACACGCGCCCCAGCCAGCCCGAATATCTTGGAAAACGTCCGGCACATGACCACGTTTTTGGCAGCCTCTACCAACTTATGCGCGGGCTCATAATCCGCCGCATCGACATATTCCTCATAGGCAGCATCGATGATCAGCAGAACGTTTTCCGGTAACGCGGCATGCAGGCGCCGCAGCTCTGCGCCGTTCAGATAGGTGCCTGCCGGGTTCTCCGGATTGGCGAGGTAGACGATCCGGGTTCGTTCGGTCAACGCATCGATCATCCGGTCGACCGAAGGTTTGAATGCGTCATCCGCCACCGACACCACCTCGGCATCGTTGGCAAAAGCATAGTTGGGCACCTTGAGATAGCCATTGGCGCTGCGGATCAGCTCGGTGCCCTGCCCTAGGTAGGCGCGGGCCAGACGAGCCAGCAGATCGTCCGATCCCTGTCCGGTGGTGATCCGGGCCGCATCCAACCCGTACTGCGCAGCAATCGCCGGGGCCAGGATATCGTCAGGGTTTTCCAAATAACGCTCGACATTGCTGATTGCCGCACAAGCAGCAGCGCGGGCAGACGGGCTGGGACCAAACACGCTTTCATTCGAGTTCAAAAGAATCGCAGGCGGTGGAACGTCAGCAGATACTCCACCAACCATATGAGGTTTGATCCTGCCTATTCCTGATTTTGCGAGGGTAATGCCCATCCAACTCCTCCGGCACCGCCAGAGGGCGGTAATGGCAATTTTCACCATATATCACATAGAGTCGTGGTTTAAGCAATTCACTTTCAAAAAAATTATGTTATTAAGACTGTGACTCAGCAAAAGAACCTGGATGACCGATACGCTTTCACCCCAACCCAGCAGGCTTCACCTGACCATCGATCTGGATGCGCCAGGTCGACAGTCCGGTGATCTGATGCTGAAATGGTCCGACAATGCCGTACCGTTGGGATACCACCCGATCCCGGTCATCAGCTTACGTGGGAAACCCGGACCTTCTGTTCTAATTTTGGGCGGCACTCATGGAGACGAATTCGAAGGACCCGCTGCGATCCTGCGGCTAGCGGCCCAGCTGAACCCATCTGACCTGACCGGACAGGTGATCCTGATCCCGGCCTTGAACGCCCCCGCGTTTCTGGCTTCATCGCGGGTTTCGCCATTGGATGGGCAAAACCTGAACCGGGCTTTTCCTGGCGCCGCGAATGGAGGTCCGACAGCGATGCTGGCGCATTATGTTGAGACTATACTGCTGCCGCGCGTGGATGCCGCTATTGACTTGCACTCGGGTGGCAAGGCGTCTGTATTCGAGCCCTGCGCCTTGGCAGCGCGGGGGAATGACACGGACCTGACTGCTTCCAACATGGAACTGGCACGCGCTTTCGGGTTGCCTCTGATCTGGGTGCTAGGCGCCCATAACGACAACCGAAGTGTGAATGCCGCGGCCGCGCGTGTTGGTGTCCCGATGATCGCGGCTGAACTCAGCGGCGGAGGTGGTGTCGATCCGCATGCCGCGGACCTTGCCGAAGCCGGGCTTAAACGCTGTCTGCAGCATTTAGGTATCTTGCCCGGCGGTGCTCCGGACCCTGTTCCGACGCAATGTATCGAAATCGCCGATCCATCGCATTCGGTCCATGCACCCGCAGATGGACTGTTCGACCGACGCTGCTCCGCAGGACAACAGGTTAAACGAGGCGATCTGGCAGGCACGCTGCATTTCCCCGCCGAACCGGAACGCTCGGCTGTCGGACTTAAATTTCCCACAGCCGGGCACGTTCTGGCTCATGGCAATCGTGGCATGGTGCGCCGTGGCGATCTGTTGGCATTGGTGGCTCAACCTCTGTCCGAGGAAAGTTGAATGAAAACCTATTCACCGTTCATTTCCGGTGCCATTGTCGATTGGGACGGTGAAACCCTGCCCAGTATCGACCCCGCCACCGGTCAGGTGTGGAGCATGATCGCCCGTAGCGACGCACAGACCGCCGACATAGCCATCCGGGACGCCGACCAGGCCTTCCGCAGCGGGCCATGGGCCAAAGCTGGGCCGACAGAACGGGCGGATATGCTTGACCGTTTAGCTGACATGCTGGAAACCCGGTGGGAAGACCTTGTCACACCCGAAATTCGCGACAACGGAAAACGCATTACTGAGGTGCGCGGGCAGTTTGCCGGGCTGCACAGCTGGTTTCGATTTTTTGCGACAGAGGCACGCAAGCTGCAGCCCGAACCTCAGGCCAATTCCATCCCCGGCGTGCATAGCGTGGGCCACTTTAGGCCCTATGGCGTCGTGGTCGCCATCACGCCCTGGAATTCTCCGCTGATGATCCTTGCATGGAAACTGGCCCCGGCACTGGCAGCTGGCAATACGGTTGTAGTGAAGCCCTCGGAAATGGCTTCGGCCTCGACCTTGGAATTCGCACGGCTGGCACATGAGGCGGGACTACCGCCCGGGGTGCTCAACGTTGTCACCGGACTCGGTCATGAGGTCGGCGAAGCACTGGTCCGCCACCCTCTAACACGCAAGGTCACCTTTACCGGTTCGGACTTTGGCGGACGAAAAGTGGCTGAGGCTGCCTCAGCCGGTGTAATCCCGGCGGTGCTGGAACTGGGCGGAAAATCTCCGCAAGTGGCGTTTGCCGATTGTGACATGGACAATGCGGTCAACGGAATTCTGTCCGGCATCTTCCTGTCAAATGGCCAGACTTGCGTCGCCGGATCGCGGCTGATCGTTGAGGCCGTGCTGAAGGACAGGCTGTTATCCCGCCTGATCGACCGCGCCCGCGCATTGCAGATGGGGGATCCGATGGACCCGGATACTCAGGTCGCACCGCTGGCCAATGAACCGCATCTGCAAAAGGTTACGGCAATGATCGAACGCGCCAAAGCCGACGGTGCGATTTGCTTATTGAACGGCACCGCCACAACTGCAGGCCGGAATGGGTTCTATATCGGACCAACGGTTTTCGACGATGTGACGCCCGGCATGCAGCTCTGGCGTGAAGAAGTGTTCGGACCGGTTCTGGCCGTCACCTCTTTCACCACCGAATACGAAGCCATCGCGCTGGCCAATGACAGCGACTACGGGCTGGCTGCCGGTGTCTGGACCACCGATGCCGACAAGGGCGCGCGGGTAGCCGAGGCAATCGAGGCGGGCACTGTTTACATCAACCATTATCGCAGCGTTGACCCTGCCTGCCCCATTGGTGGGATCAAACTGTCAGGCTACGGGCGTGAATTGGGCCCGGACGCCATAAGGGATTTCTGTCAGGTCAAATCGATCTGGACCGGCACCACGCCGGTGCCCGATCCGTTTCCCTGACCACCGATACGCACGGAGGACGGCATGAACGATCATTTCTCAGCCCCCAAGGGCAATTTCCGCGGTCACGACCAACAAAAAGTCTGGCAACAGCAACCTGACCCGGAACTGACCGAGGTTGGCCCCGGCACTCCGTGCGGCGAATACCTGCGCCGGTTCTGGATGCCGGTTGCAATGACCGATCAGATTGGCGACCTGCCCTATCGCCTGCGTATTCTGGGCGAAGATCTGGTTCTGTTCCGCGAAAAGAAAGAGGGCAAGCTGGGCCTGACCCATCTGCATTGCTGCCACCGCAACATGAGCCTGGAGTTTGGCATCGTTGAGGAAGGTGGAATTAGATGCTCATACCACGGTTGGAAGTACGGTTTGGACGGCACCATTCTGGAAACCCCGTGTGAGCCGCCCGCCTCACAAGTCAAGAAAAAAGCCTGTCTGGGGGCCTATCCGGTGATCGAATACAAGGGTTTGGCCTTTGCATTTATGGGTCCCCCCGAGGAGCAACCCCCATTCCCAGTAATGGACACATTTGACGAAGATGGCGACGAGTTGGTGCCTTACCTCATCAAATCCCCGTGCAACTGGCTTCAGGTGATGGAAAACGCATGGGACCCGTTCCATGTTGTCTACCTGCATACACTGGCCGTACGCAGCCAGTTCATCGACGCTTTTGCCGAGATGCCGATGATCGAGTTTCACGATAGTCAAACGGGCGATTTTTACACCAATGTCCGACGTGTCGAAGATATCGTCTGGGTGCGCATACATGACCATATGCTGCCGTCGTTCACGCAAAATGGCGGCCACTTCCCGGTGCCAGACGGGTCACGCTATTTTGGGCGCTGCGGGCTGTCGCGTTGGATAACCCCGATTGACGACACCAACACGATGGTCATCGCATGGCGCCACTTCCGGGATGCGGCGGCGAATGACGATCCAAAGGGCCTAACGGACAAAAGCAAAGTGGGCTTTGGGATGACCGATTTCTATGGCCAGGATCCCGATCGACCCTATGAGATGCGCCAGCGGGACCCCGGCGACTATGACGCCTGGGTCAGTCAGGGGCCGCGGAACGTCCATGCCCGCGAAAACCTCAGCTTTACGGATCGGGGCGTGGCCAAGGCACGCCGCCTGCTGCGCAACGCCATTCGTGCGTTGAAAGACGGTCAGTCCCCCCCGCAACCGACCGATAGCTTTGCCGGTCAGGTGATACCGACATATGCCGGGGACACAATGCTGCGCATTCCGCTTCAGGACGGTCGCGACGATGGTGCGGTGCTCAAGGAAATCTCGCATCAGGTGGCTGAGATCTACAAATCTGGCGACCATTTGCAGGGCGAGGCGCGCAAGACGTTCATCGTCGATGCGCTGAAAAAGTATGAGGCAAGCTGGTCATGACCAATCGTGTTCCACATAATCCGGGCCGGGTCGACTGGTCCGGCGAAAACCCCGGGATCTATCTGAAACAGAACTCAACGCAGGGCCACTATGACACGCTGGCGCTATTCTTTCGGGTGGTACTGTCGCCCTATGGTCGGGGCCATGCTGCATTGATCCTGGGCGCGCCGGATCAAGCTCAGGGTTGGCCGCAAGCACCCAATCTGATCATGACGGACAACCAACGCATGATGCGCTGGATCGTGGATGGTTGGGTCACCAAGATGCCCACCTTCATCGGAAAGGCAGGCCTCGACGCGATGAGCTGGCTGGACTGTGACAGCGTCGAAAAACGCCCCGGCGATTTGAGGTCGCGCTATTCCGAGACCCTGCGCGGCTCGGGCGTTACAGTCGAGATGATCTGGCAGGAAATGGGTCCACCCTTGCCGGTTGAGGTCACTAAGGAAAACTCGGCAACCAAAGAGCATGAGATGTATTCAGTGTTCCTTGAGGCCAAGGCGGCGCAGGTCGTCATCAACGGCACCCTGCTCCCCGGTCAGGTTGCAAGCCGCCAGTTCTTTGGCCGCACCATGTCGACCGCCTTTCTGGCCTTTTCCGAAACCTGGGTGACCCCGCAGGAGGATCTGTAATGCCGTTGAACGAACCGATCACCCCCGGAACCGTCGACTGGACAGGCGAGAACCCCGGCATCCTGCTGAAAGACGACAACAACAATTTCACCGCTATGGCGCTGTTCTTTCGCGTGGCATGGTCTCCGGTTGGGCAAGGTCAGGTGCTGCTGCTGTACGGAACGCCAGATCAGATGGACGGACCGCCCGAGGCACCGAACGTGATCCTGAGCGATAATCCCGATCTGACCGCCTTTCTGAAGGCCAACTTCATCAGCAAACTGGCCGCTTTCGCAAATGCTCCCGCTTTTGCCTCCCTGCCCGAGATAGGCGCGCAGGTCGTCCGATCCTCGGGCGATCCGATGAGCCACCGCTATACCGAAACCATCGCCGGAGAAAACCTGACAGTTGAACTGGTCTGGGAAGGGCTCGAGCCGCCCCGCGCGCTGGAGCTGTCTCCGCATGAGGTCGCTTCGGGCGAGCAGAACATGTTCTCGCTACTGGTGCCAGCACATTCGGCTCAGATCATCGTTAATGGTCACGCATTACCGGGCAAGTTGGGCACACGGGTGCAGGCTGGGTATGAAACAACGACTGCCTTCCTCT
Organism: Ruegeria sp. CDSB013; assembly: GCF_059611165.1. Taxonomy (NCBI): domain Bacteria; kingdom Pseudomonadati; phylum Pseudomonadota; class Alphaproteobacteria; order Rhodobacterales; family Roseobacteraceae; genus Ruegeria; species Ruegeria sp. CDSB013. The sequence continues at coordinate 174,297 of NZ_JBXWPA010000006.1, forward strand.
ACTTCTCGGAAACATGGATCATCCCGCCGGAGGAAACTTGATGCTGCATCCGGCTGATCAGCTGGCGTTCGACAAGGCCATGGTGACACAACCGGTCTGGAACCGGTTCAATACTGCGTCCGAGGCGCTGAGGTTGGACGAAAATGTCCTGCTACATGCCGGTCCCGCCTTCGCCAGCCCGGATCAGATCACCGCGCCGATCCTGAACTCGGCCTGTGTCGCTGCAGTCTGGCAAGGGCTGGCGCAGAATTTCGATCAGGCCGAGGCGATGATTAACGCAGGCGAGATCGTGCTGAAACCCGCACAAGACCACGATGTCGTGACACCTCTGGCGGCTGTGGTCTCGGCGGATATGCCGCTGCACACAGTCTATGACGCGTGGCGCGGCCAACAACGTGTTTATGCGCCGATCAATGCAGGCAGCCGCCCGGCCATGCGTTTAGGGCTGAGGTCCGAGGCGGTGCTCAACCACATTCGCTGGCTCAACACCCGGTTTCTTGATGTTCTGGAGAAAGGGATTGCCGAAGGGATCGCGCTGGTCCCGCTGGCCGTGATCGGCCTGATGGGCGGGGATGATTGCCATGGCCGGACACCCGTGGCCGCACAGGCGTTGATTGCTGAACTCAAGGATCGCACCACCAGCGGGATCACGGATGACGACGTGTTGGCCTTTATGGACAGCTCACCCTCACTATTTCTCAACCTCTGGATGGCGGCGACCAAATGCATGATGAAACTGGCGGAGGGCATTGAAGGATCAAGCTTCGTCACCGCTGCAGGAGGCAATGGGCGCGAAGTTGGCATCCAGATCTCGGGCCTACCGGGCCGTTGGTTCACAAATCCGGCCAGCCCTCCCAAGGGGGCGTTTGACGTGGATTTGCCGCAGGACCGCGCCCTTGGCGCGATCGGCGACAGTGCCGTGGTCGAGGCATTCGGGCTGGGGGCAATGGCCATAGATCTGAGCCCTGAACAAAAGAAGGGTCTGGGTGCCTATCTGCCCGACGACGCTCAAGCGCGAATGTCAGGTCTGTCAGCCGGAACGCATCCGTATTTCCGGGCCTTGGATGTTCGGCTGGGCAGCACGGCGCGGGGTGCCGTGGAACAGGGTTCGGGGCCTGTGATCGGGCTGGGCATTCTTGACCGATTGGGCGAGGCCGGTCGCTTGGGCGGTGGCATCTACGACATGCCAGTCGCCCCCTTTGCCGACGCGTTGAAAGCGCTGGAGGCATGACCGGGCTGAACCATAATTCTGCCCATGAACTTGCCACATTGATCCGGGCAGGTGAGGTGAAGCCTTCCGAGGTGATGGCGGCCCATTTGGACCGGATCACAAACCGTGAACCCGTCATCGGGGCTTTTCAAACCCTCGATGCGGACCGCGCCATGGAGCGTGCAAAGGCCGCCGATACTCTCCCCGTTGGTAGGCCGCTCCATGGCGTGCCGTTTGTGATCAAGGATATCATCGACACCGAAGACATGCCGACAGGATGGGGTAGCGACCTGTATGCCGGGTGCCGCCCCGACCGCAATGCAGCATGCGTTCAGGCTTTTTTGGACGCGGGCGCGATCCCAATCGGAAAAACCATCTCCACCGAATTCGCCTACTTCAAGCCCGGTAAAACTGCCAATCCGGCGAATCCCGTGCATACGCCGGGTGGCTCGTCATCCGGCTCTGCCGCAGCTGTGGCCGATTTCATGGCTCCGCTCGCATTTGGTTCGCAAACCGCAGCCTCGCTGATCCGACCAGCAGCGTATTGCGGAGTCTGCGGGTTCAAGCCAACCACCGGGCGATACGATCTGACGGGTGTCATGGGCTTGTCCCAAAGCCTGGATACACTCGGCCTTCTGGCTCGTGATCCCCGCGATTTTGTGCTGACCGATGCCGTAATGTGTCAAACTGACCCCGCACCGCCAGCTAAGTTCGACGAAGCTTTGCCTCGGATCAGCCTAATACGCGGCCCGCACTGGCGGGACGGTTCGGTCGAGATGCGGGACACATGCACGCGCGCGTTGGCTGCCCTTGCCGCAACGGGGACAGAGACCGGAGAAATTGCCTTTCCACCCGTTTTTGCCGAACTCACACAGGCTCAGATCACCGTCATGGACTATGAGGTCGCGCGGCAGCGCGCTGCGGAATACGCTATCGGCATGCCCACCATCAGCCCGCAATTTCATGACCTTGTCACAGCGGGACTGGCGGTCACCGACGCAGAATACCAAGCTGCGCTGGACCTGCGCGACCGGGCGGGCGCGATGCTGGATCAGATGTTCCGCGATGTGGACGCTCTGTTGGTCCCGTCGGCCCCCGGACCAGCCCCCGCCGGTTTGGATGCCACTGGAGATCCTCTCTTTTCCCGGATGTGGAACCTGTTGCAGGTGCCTTCGGTCGCTTTGCCATTCGGGACCGACCAGAATGGCCTGCCGCTGGGTATTCAATTGATCGGACGAAAGGGTGATGACGCCCGCCTGCTGGACATCGCGGTCTGGGCCCATGAACACTTGTCGAAATGACCGCTTAAGGAATTAGGGGCAGCAGCAAAGCAAGTGATACGGGAATGCTAACGGCTGCTATCAACGTCTGCAACGTGACAATGGCCGCCATCAGCGGCGCGTCTCCACCCAGGTGCTTGGCCAACGTGTAAGAAGACGCGCCGGTGGGAACTACCGAATAGACGACGGCGATCTGCAGAACCTCCCGTGGCAACCCCACCAGCAGTCCGATCACCAGAACTGCCAGAGGGAAGACAATCATCTTGCCCGTGAAGGCCAGAATTAAGGGCAGCGCACTTGCGGCCATTGCCCGGACTCTCAGATTTGCACCGACAGCCAGCAATGTGATCGGCAAAGCGCCTGCACCCAGAACATCCGTCACATCATGCACGACCGCTATCCTGTCACCGACCAACTGGTTGGCACAAACCGCCAGAAAGATCGAAATCACGTAGGGATTGCGCGCGAGTTCCCGCAGAATTGCAACGGCCAGGCTGTTGGTCCGATCGCCTTTGAGCGCACCAACCATCAGAACCACCATAACAATATTGGTGGTGGGCACGAGAATTGCGGTCGCCAGAATCGCGATATCCAGCCCTGCTGGCCCATACAAGTTGGCAGCCAGCGCAAGCCCGATGAATGAGTTATGTCGCGCGCTGCCTTGCAGGATCGAGGTGGCCTGCGGAGGCGCAAAACCCATCAAACGAGCACTAAGAAGCGCAAACAGAAGCGCCACAACAAACCCGCCCAGAATGGCAACCGAGTAAAGGCCCAGCGCTGACTTGTCCAACGGCGACAGGGAAATTTTGCTGAACAGAAGGCATGGCATCAGAACCCAATAGACAAGTTTGTCATTCAGGTTCCAGAAATCCGTACTGGGAATGCCGCCTTTGCGCAGGGCCAAGCCCAGCGCAATGATCAAAAAGATCGGCAGTATCGAGGTGAGTGTCGAAAGCATTACAATTCGCAGACAAAACCGGACCGGCTCGACCGGACACTGTCATGACTGGCGTTTCTACGCAATGCGATGCCGGATAGACCCGACTCCTTCAGCCGGGGGTATCAGCATCATCATCGATGACAGCCATCGCGTCGATCTCGACCAAAAGCGACGGATCGGCAAGCCCCTGCACAACTACGCCTGTCGAACAGTGATGAACACCTTCGAACCAGCGATTGATCGCCTCGTAAACGGCTGGACGGTACGAAATATCGGTCACGTAGACTGTCAACTTGCAAACATCAGTCAAGCTTCCCCCGGCCTCTTCCATCCAGCGCTGGATGTTGCGGCAGGCCTGATCTGCCTGCGCGCCCGGGTCGCCTAAGCCAACCAGTGTGCCATCCATCAGCGTGCCGACCTGACCCTGCATGAAGACAAAGTCACCCCGGGCGCGGATCGCCTTGGAATAGGTTGCTTTCGCGTGATAGCGCGTCTGGTACTTGTGGATGTGCGTTCGCGCCATGCCGATCTTCCCCTCAAGTCGTTGCGCGGATCAGATAGTCTTCGACCATATCCGCAAAGCTTTGTTCGACCGCGAACTCAATACCATCCTGGCACCGCATCACCAAAGCCTTGAGGCCAAATACTTCGGTATAGGAAACCGCGTCCGTCCCGAACACGCTGTCATGCAGATCCATCGGGCAAGCAATTGACATCACCTGACCTGCATCTTGGCCGACTATGCGAAAGAAGGTCATCGTGTCCGAGACCCGAACAATACTGATATCTGCCGGGCTGTCCGTGGGCTTCAGCCGGGCTTCCATCGCGTCTTCCTGCGCCAGAGGGGCGCGGGTGATCCAGTGGTCACGACCGATGTGAAACAGTTCGACACCGTCCTTTTCTGCTCGGCTGTTAGGGCTGTACGGCAAACTAGGTAAAGCGTCCCCAGCCCATTTCGATACTGCGTCTGGCGCGCCTTTGAGGTCGAACAGAGCCTTCAGGCCGCACCGTTCAATTGTGACGTCATAACTCATCTCAGGACCTCAGCAATTTACCTTCGGGGTCGTGAAAGACCGGTTTCGTGACTGTGACCGGGATCACGTCATCCTTCAGCCGGACATGGGCGGTTTCACCCTGCCGCGCGTGGCCATCTTCCAGCAACGCCAGCCCAACCCAGCGTTTGTTTACCACGCTCCATACACAGGCAGTGACCAACCCGTCGGTGGCTTCTTTCCGACCTCCGGGCGTCAGTGGTGCACCTTCGGGGATTTGCTGGTTGGGATCATCCGCCAGAATTCCGACCAGTTCGCGCCGGGTACCGCCGCCTGACCTGCGCAGCTGGACCGAGCGTTTACCCAGATAGTCAGGCTTCTTCTTGGACATCGCCCATCCCATTCCCAGATCATAGGCATCCACCGTGCCGTCGACTTCATGCCCCAACGACAGGAACCCTTTTTCGACCCGCAGCACATGGCTGGATTCCGAACCCACAGGCAGGATGCCAAAGGGCGCACCAACCTCCATCACCTTATCCCACAGGGCCGCCATGTGGCGCGGGGCGACGTTGACCTCATAGGACAGTTCACCGGTGAAACTCACCCGCACCACCCGCGCCGGGAAACCAGCGACGGTGCCTTCGCGGAAAGACATGAAAGGGAACGCCTCGGGCGCGAGGTCGATATCCGAGCCTACCGCCTGCAAAACTTCACGCGCCTTGGGACCACAGATAGTGGCATTATTCCACTGGCTGGTGACAGTGGTAATCAGCACCTGCCAGTCGGGGAATTCGGTTTGCAACAGCTTTTCCATATGCTGGTTCACCGCATCCGCGTGACCGGTCGAGGTTGAAATCATCCAGCGGTGCTCATCGAGCCGGAAGGCCACGCCATCGTCCAGGATCAAGCCATCTTCAGACAACATCAATCCATAGCGCCCGTCACCCGGTTTCAGCGTGGACATAATGTTGGAGTAGATGAAATCTAGGAATTTCGGAACGTCCCGCCCCTTCAGTTCAAACGTGCCAAGAGGCGAGCCGTCATAGACGCCGACGCCTTCACGGACAGCGCGGCATTCGCGGTTTACCGCCTCTTGCAGGCCTTCACCCGGTTTTGGGAAATAGCCCGGACGCCGCCAGCGCGCGCCGGCTTCATACATCACAGCGCCGTTGTCCTTATTCCATTGGGTTACAGGGGTATGGCGATAGGGGAATAGCCGCCAGCCTTCCCGTAATCCGCCAATCGCACCAAACGAAACAGGCGTGTAGGGGGATCGAAAGGTGGTTGTTCCAACCTCTTGCAGCGGCACACCCTTTTGCATCGCAACAGTGCCGATGATGTTAATATTGCCGGTTTTGCCCTGATCGATCCCCATGCCGCCGGTCGTGTAGCGCTTGACATGTTCCACATTGTCATAGCCTTCGCGCAGGGCCAGATGCACATCGCTGACCGAGACATCGTTCTGCACATCCAGAAAAGCCTTCCCGCGCTGTCCCGGCACGTTGACCCGCCAGAGAGGTTCGATCGCGTAGACCAGGTCTTCGCCGCCACCAACAATCCTATCCAGCGTCAGATCACCAGCCGCTGCACCCACTGCGCGACAATTCTGAACCGCCTGGTCAGGAACAAAGGCTGCCAGATCCTCATCAAATCGCAACGTGCTGCGGGATTGCGACCAAAGATGAACGGTCGGGTTCCAACCGCCGGAACAACCCAGCACATCACAGTCGATCCAGCGACCCGCTCCTCCGGTCACGGGGACGGCTTTGACTGCGCGCACGCCTTTGCGCCCGCGTACGTCACCAGCAACGGTTGCGGCATGAACCGGAATATCCGGCACCAGCTTCATAGCTTCAGGTGGAACGGTTTTGCGACAATCGAGGATGGCCTCAACCTGCATGCCGGCTGCTGCCAGATCGGCCGCCACGGCGTAAACACTGTTGTTGTTGGTAAACAGCACCACACGCTGCCCGGGTGTAACGCCCCAGCGATTGACATAGGCCTGCACCGACGAGGCCAGCATGACACCGGGTCGATCATTGTCACCAAAGACCATGGCTCGTTCGGTGGCTCCGGTTGCAATCACAACTTCCCCCGCCCGCACGCGCCAGCTGCGTTCCAGAACTCCGTCCAATTCGGGTTCGCGTTCGTTCACGATCATCAGATTGTGCTCGCGATAGGCCCAGACGGTTGCATTCTGCAGATGGGTGACATTCTCCATCCCACGCAGCTCAGCCACCGCATCCGCGACCCAGTCCACGGCTGACTGCCCACCGATATACAGGCTGCGGTTCAATAAACTACCGCCCGCCTCGGCGCCCTCATCGGCCAAAAACACGCGTTTTCCTGCGCGACCAGCCTCAAGCGCCGCTTGCAGCCCGGCTGGGCCCGCCCCCACGATCAGCACATCGGCATGGGCGTTTCGGGCTTCAAAATGGTCCGAAGCCGGGGGGCTTTTGGGTGCTGCCGCCAACCCAGCAGCCCGGCGGATCGAAGGTTCGAACAGATGCCAGTTCGGCCATTTGAACGTCTTGTAGTAAAACCCTGCGGGGATAAACCGCGAGAGCAACTGATTGATCCCGCCCAGATCGAACTCGGGCGACGGCCAGCAATTGACCGAGCGTGCGCTGAGCCCGTCCCGAAGTGGTACGGTGGTCGCGGGACGGTTGCCCGAGGCATCCTCGCCGTCCAGTTCCACCAGAGTCGCAGGTTCTTCGACCCCGTGCCCCATAATACCGCGCGGGCGGTGATACTTAAAACTGCGGGCGGTGACACGAATTCCGTTGGCCAACAGGGCCGAGGCCAACGTATCGCCCTCAAACCCTTCATATGGTTTGCCATTGAAGGTGAAATGCAAAGGGCGGTTTCGGTCGATGCGCCCGGCCGAGGCGCGGCGGTTACGTTGTGCCATCGGGTGCCTCCACAATGTCATGGGTCCGTGTATCACGCCAGATGGTGAACCATTCACCGCATCCCCGTGCGTGCCACCATTTCTCCTGAACCGGACCCAATGGATTCGGCGTCACTGTCAGATACTCGACCCATTCCTCATCGCTGACGGCATTGGGATCTGGGCGGACCGCCCCTACCGGGCCACCATGGATAAATTCGCTTTCATTGCGCTTGCCACAGAACGGGCAGGTTATGAGCATCATGATCCTGTCCTTTCCTATCGCGCAGTGGTGGTTCCGGCTTCCATTACGAAATCCAGATGCCGGAACCTGCCCAGTGTGAAGGGTGCCATCAATGGGTGCGGTTCACCTTTGGCCACCAGATGCGCCAGCGTCAGCCCGCCCGCAGGGATTGCTTTGTACCCTCCCCACCATCCGGCGGTGACAAACAGGCCCGGCACATCTGTCTGATCCATGATGGGTGATGCATCATGGGCTATATCCAGATGCCCGCCCCATTGCCGCATCAGTTTGAGCTTCTTGAAACTGGGGAAAAGCGACAGCATCGCAGTCACGGTATCCTCGAATACATGTTGCTTTATGTCTCGACGGAAGCTCTGCCCCATATCGGGCGCGCCGCCGATGACCATCTCACCTTTGTCGGACTGGCTGAAATAGAACCCGCTGTCCGGGCAATTCACGATCACATCAACCAGCGGCTTGACCGGCTCAGACACAAAGGCCGTCAGGTTCATCGTCCGCAGCGGCAGTTTGAGGCCTGCAGTTTCGGTCAGCGTCGTTGTATGGCCTGAGACTGCCACGACCACTTTCTTTGCGCGAACTGTGCCCCGGTTGGTCTCGACCCCTTCGATGGACCCATCCGCCCCGCGTAGCAGGGATTGCACCGCTGTTTGCTGATGAATCTCAATCCCGCGCGCATCAGCCGCGCGGGCATAGCCCCAGGCCACCGCATCATGCCGGTTCACGCCCGCATCCGTATGAACCATGCCGCAGATCACAGGCAGCCGTGCATCTGGGCCGCCGCCAGTCAACGCAGGAATGCGGCGGCGCAATTCCTCGGTTGTGATCTGTTCGTAGGTCGAGCCGTAGATGTCCATCACCAACTGCCGCCGCCGAAGCTCGCGTAGCTTGGGCCAGGTCTGAACCACATCGACCATGGTTCGTTTGGAATGCATCATGTTGAAATTCAACTCGTCCGTGAGCCCTTCGTACATGGCGACGGATTTGACATAGAACGGGATTGACTCATCCCTCATGTAATTCGACCGAATGGTCACCGTATTTCGCGCGATGTTGCCGCCGCCCAGCCAGCCGCGTTCCAACACGGCGACATTGGTGATGCCAAATTCCTTGGCCAGATAATAGGCAGTTGCCAGCCCGTGACCCCCTGCCCCGATCACCACGACATCATAGCGGTCTTTCAACGGCGGGCTGCGCCAGACCTGCGGCCAGTTCCGGTGCCCGGTTAGCGCATTACGGGCGAGCGAGAAAACAGAATAATTTTGCATGATGGTAATAATATTTATCACTGTGCACATTTAGTCAATAAATTTATCGACATCCAAAACAACTCGCCACGGGTTCTATTCCAATGCGGAAATTGCGGCTAAGGTATCGGAGAAAGGTGACGCAATGAGCTTTCGCGTGGAACAGTTCCATCGACGTCTCGCCGGCAAATGGTCGGCCCGGTCGCTTTGGCCCTGCTTCATCATAAACTGCCGCAGTTCACCCGCCTCGTAACGCCAGAAAAACCGGGCGCAACGCGCCTACCCTCTGCAACCGCCTCTGTGAATGAGGTGACAGAAATGGACGTTACATGACACAAACACCTGACCTGAAAACCGTTCAGAATACCTATGCGCGCGACGGAGTCGTGCTGCTGAAACAAGTGCTGTCACAGGATTGGCTGAGTAAGCTGCGCCAGGCTGTCGATGACGAAGTTGCCAAAGGCGACCGTTACTTTGCTTACAAAAACATGCGTGAAAATCCTGGCGTGTTTCAAGACTATTGCCTGAATTCTGATATTGGGCAGCGTGTGGCAGAGGTAGCAAACAGCCCCTGGACCTCGCTGATCTACGACCAGATATTTGCCAAAGAACCGGGCACAAAGACACAAACGGGCTGGCATACGGACCAACCCTATTGGCCGGTCTCAGGCCCGATCATGACCATGTGGATTGCGCTGGACCCCGTGGACCCCGACAACGGCGCGTTGGAGTTCGTAAGAGGCTCGCATGCTTGGGGCGCCAAATACCGGCCCTTCAAAACAGACCAACTTGGGGGCTTTTTGCATTATCTGGAAGTGGACAACCCAGACTATATCGACATGCCCGATTTCGAGATGAACCGCGCCGACTACGACATCTTTCATTACCCGAAAATGAAACCCGGTGATGCGCTGGCATTTGACGGTATGATTGTACATTCAGCGATGGGCAACCGCACCTCAACCCGGCGCAGACGCGGCTATGCGATCCGGTTCGCTGTGGACGGCGCAAGCTATGAGCCCCGCGATACTGTCACCGAATGGCTTCACGACGACAGCTTGCGCCCCGGTGCGCCCTTCGCCGGGGGCCGGTTTCCAGTGATCTACAGAGCGTCGTAACAAGCAAGTGGCAAACTCCGCCCTTCTTGCCAAAAATTAGGTCGGCAGGGCGGGGTCAACTTCAAATAACCCGATCTATTGACACTACGTGTGTAACCTTCCCAGAAGGCGCCTCAAGCCGGAACTGTTGTACTCACAGGGGTGGTTTCGGCTTCGATCGCGCGATCAAGCGTTTTGCGAAACAGTTTGGCGCCCGCATCCAACCCGAGATCGATATTGGGCGTCTTGGCGTACTTCATACCCTTGTGGACTTCTTCCAGAACGTCCTTGTCCTCAAGAAACGCCATGCGCGCACCGTCATTCATGAATTTGGACACTTCCGCGTTTTCGGGATCGGAATTTCGGTGCTGAAACCAGAAGTATCTGGTGCGGTCTTCATCGATTGGGGTCATGAAATTATAGGAGATATTGATGAACGTTTCAGCAATGGGTTGCTTGTCATACCCGCCGGTTCCGACCGGCGTATAGATGGATTTGTTCAACCCGATCGCGGGCATGCACATCTCATAATGCTGCAGCCGGTCGCAATCGCCGTCAAATGCCACCAGTTTGGCGTAATAGGGCGATGGCGGTTTGTTCGCGATCCAGCGCGAGACGACGACGCCACGGTCGGTCCGCTCGACGTTCAGCGGCTCTTCATCCGTTCCAGCGCCTGCAAAAGAAGATACATGCACCCAGGCGACATGGCTGGGATCAAGCAGGTTGTCGCAGACCCACAGGTAATGACAGTCGATATCCATTACCCCACCGTCAGTCTTGCCCCAGCTGTCATCGTCAAAATTCTCGATCGGGAAAATCTTGTCGGGATCTGCCAGTTCCGGATCGCCCATCCATATCCAAAGGAACCGATACCGATCCACAACCGGATATGATCTAACCACCGCCCGCCGCGGGGTCATGCCACGCTGCGTCGGACTGTCGGTGCACTTGCCCGTGCAGTCAAATTTAAGCCCGTGATAGCCGCATTCCACTACATCCCCGATAAGGTTGCCCTTGGACAAAGGCAGCTTGCGGTGCGGGCAAGCATCCTCCAACGCGACTGGCCTGCCATCCTCCTGCCGGTAAAGCACGATATTCTCGCCCAGAAACGTCTCGGCCTTCAGCTCGCGACCGATATCTTTGCTCCAGGCGGCGACATACCAGCAGTTTCTCAGATACATTGGAATGCTCTCCAGATTGTCAGATGGCTTGTGCAAGTATGGGCGGCAAGCCGATCTTGCACCATGCTGGAATGGTAATGACTCGTATAAGTCAGGCTAATTCCCGGCGCCCGCGGCTGGCGGAATGTCTGGCTGCGCCTCAACCTCGGCACGGATCCAGTTCAGAAACTCACCGACTTTCGGGCTGTCCTTAGTTTCATGGGGTCGAACCAGCCAATAAGACAACGGAGATTGCGTCAGCTCCGGAACTGGTCGCACCAAACGTCCATCGCACAGCGTGTCGATGACCAGAGGTTCCCGCCCTAAAGCGACACCAAGCCCCTCGATGGCCGCCTGAACAACCAAATTGGATTGCCCAAACCTCCGTGTTCGCAAGGGCCACGGTAGCGTCAGTCCGCATTGCCGCGCCCAGAAATCCCACGTTGGACTTGCGGGCCCATGATGCAGGTTCTCATCCACCAGCATCGTGTGTTGCGCCAGATCTTCGACCCCACGCAAGCTTGGTATCAAAGAGGGAGCGCAGACCGGAAACAGCTGCTCGGTCATCAGCAAATCGACCTGATAGCCAGGATAATCACCCAGACCATAGCGAATACCGATATCCGCGTCCGCCCCTGAAAACGGATATTGCCCGGTATCTGTGGCAATGGAAATCGACAGGTCCGGATGAGCGAGGTCAAAGTTTAAAAGGCGCGGAAACAACCAGTTGAACGCAAAACCCGGCAGACATGAAATCACGATGGTCCTGTCGGTGCGGGTCTTGTCCCTCAGCTGGGTACAAACGTCCGAAATACGCCCCAAACCTTCAGAAATGGCCAGCGCCAGCAGTTCCCCTTCGCGGGTCGGACGCGATGACCGCGCACCACGCACCAGCAGTTCGAGACCAAGCCATTCCTCAAGCGCCCGCACATGCTGACTGACCGCGCTCTGGCTGACGCCCAGCTCAGCTGCAGCAGGAGAAAAGCCGGAATGCCGGACAACTGCCTCGAAGGCGCGCAGGGCGGAATAGGGCAGGTTTACGATCATATTAGTCACCCTAATGTCAGGCATAATCACTTTCAAATAGATTAGGCGCTCAACCCGAGCCTAATCTATGCTGACCGGAACCCGTAGGAGACGCGAATGTCGGACATCACACCCGAGCGCGGCGCGCGAAATCTATTGACTAACTGCGCCCACGCAACGGCAGGCGACCGGTTGTTGATCGCTTATGAACCTCCCGAACACGGCTATTTCGATGCGGATAGTGTCCAAATCGTCACGCATGCCGCGCGATCCATGGGGCTGTCGGTTGATGCAGTGGATGTGGGTTTTAATCCGGACAATCCACACCTGTCCGCTGATCTCCTGGCGCGGTTCGAAACCGCCGATATTATCCTGTTTCTGGCCCGTCTCGGGGATCAACTCCGGTTCTCGGAAATGCCGCAGGGCAAGAAGATCATCGTCAGCTTCGCCCTAAGCCGCGAGCTTTTTGGCTCTGGTTTTTCCAACGGGCATCACGATGCCTTCCTCGACATCAAGGCTGGGATCAACGGCGTTCTGAATAGGGCCGCCGACGTACGGGTCACCTGCCCTCTGGGTACGGACTTTCAGGGACGACCTGAGATGAACCTGGATACGACAGGCGATACGTCGATCCTGCGCTTCCCCATGTCGGTCTTCACGCCAGTCCCGGCACACAGCTTTTCGGGCAGGGTGGCGTTGAAATTTCTGACGGGCACCGGATCAAAATACTATGATGATTATACGGTGGAGTTCGAAAGACCGGTTTTTGCGATGCTGGAAAGCGGGCGCCTGACAGGGTTTGACGGCGATCCTGCCGACGCCGCACGGGCCGAAGCTCATTATGACCGGGTCGCGGGTCAGTTCGGCATCGACCGCAACTTCGTGCATTCCTGGCATGCGGGCATCCACCCGGGCTGCGGCTACCCATGGGACATGCGCGAGAATTTCGAACGTTGGGGCGGGTCCGCTTTCGGCAATCCGCGTATTCTGCACTTCCACACCTGCGGTGCTTATGCCCCAGGCGAAATAAGCTGGAACGTGTTTGATCCGACGATCGTAATCGACGGTGTGAACTACTGGGAAAACGGGGCTTTCCACGCCGACCGGCTGCCCGGCGGAGCCACCATTCTGGACAAGCACCCCTGCGCGGCTGCCCTGTTCGCCGACCCCGATCTGGATATCGGTCTACGCCGCACTGGCTGAGCCTTCCCGCTTGATCGAACACGTGCCATCGCGCTAAACTGATTGCAATAGGTCCACCTGACAAGGTCCTATGGTGCGGAGCACTCCCGTCTCCGGTGCCGGTACATGCGATGAGGGCGCAGCCCCCGCACCGGCAAAAATGTGGAACTCACATGTCACAAGCAATCGTTACGCCCCTGTCTCAGGCACTGGCCGAAGGCAAGCTCACGCGTGAAGAACTGAAAGGATTCATGCAACGGTCCGACGGCCCCGGCTTGCGCCATCTGGCGCTTTGGGTACTGGTGCTGGCTGGCACAACTACCCTTGTCACCCTAGCCTGGAACAGCTGGCTAATCTGGCCCGCAATGTTCCTGCAAGGCATCGTTCTGGTGCACCATTTCTCACTACAGCATGAATGCGTGCACTATACAGTGTTCCGAACCCGGTGGCTGAATGATTTGGTAGGTCAGATCTGCGGCCTGATCATCATTCTACCACATCGGTTCTTTCGCTACGAACATTGCGATCATCACACCTATACGCAACTGACCGGGGAAGACCCCGAACTGATCCCTTTGCCCGAAACAATGGGAGAATATCTGCTTTATCTGTCCGCCCTGCCCTATTGGCGCGGCAAATTCACGGAACTGTTTCGCCACGCCAGCGGCAATCTCAGCGAGACCGAGTTGCGGTTCATTCCGAAAGTCGAACATCAGGCCGTATATCGCGATGCCCGCAGAATGCTGGCTATTTATGCGGCGATCTTTCTGGGAATGGCCATCACGGGCTGGTGGGGGCTGATCTGGTACTGGTTCATCCCCCTGTTTCTGGGCGAGCCGGTGATGCGGTTCATCCGGATGACCGAACATGTCGGACGCCCGACCGTCGCGCAGATGTCAGAAAATACGCGCACCAATCTGGTTTCGGCACCGTGGTCCTTTCTGTGCTGGAACATGAATTACCACGCGGAACATCACTATGTCGCTTCGGTCCCGTTTCACGCGCTCCCGCGTCTGCATGAGAAGCTAAAAGACCACATCCATATCGAGCCCGGCGGCTATCTGGCTGCCCACCGCGAAATCCTGCGTCAGATCCGGCACAAGGAAGAGGCGTGATCCATGACAGATGTAAAACCGTGGAAAGACGTGATCGAAGCTGCTCGGTTGGAAAAAAATTGGGTCACACGGGTAGAACTCGGCTCACGTATCATCGCAATCTACGACACGCCCGGTGGTATCTATGCCTCACTGGCGCTTTGTAATCATGGCGGCGCGGATCTGTGTGACGGGTATTTCGATGGCTATGTCATCGAGTGCCCCCTGCATCAGGGCGCATTTGATGTGCGAGACGGGCGCCCGGTTTCAGCGCCTGCGACGCGGCCGATGAAAGTGTTTGAGTCCCGGATCGAAAACGGCATGGTGCAGATCAGAGCATAGCCCCGATTGCCCCTAACCCGGTGCCGGCAACCCCGGCATCGGGACATATCCCGGCAAAGCCTCAACACGCGCGATCCAAGCGCGCACCGCCGGGTATGGAGACATCGATATTCCACCCTGATAAGCCAGAGCTATGTAAGGATAGCAGGCCAGATCTGCGAGGGTGGGACGGTCGCAGGCCAGCCAGCGGTGGTCTGACAAGTGTTCCTCCATAATCTTCAGGGATTTCTGCCCAAGCGCCTGCGGCTCGGCCAGATCGATGTCGCGTTCAAACAGAACAATCGCCCGGGCCATTGCAACGCCGTGAAAGATTTCATTCACAGAAAACGACAACCATTGCTGTATGTCGCCGTGTTCTCTCGGTGTGGTCGGGGGCCATTCGCCTGCGCCGTATTTCTGCGCCAGATAGACCATGATGGCAGTACTGCCGCGCAGGACGAACCCATCATCGTCCAGAACCGGTACCTTGTTCAGCGGATTGATCTGTAAAAGCGCGCTCTGGTTTTGGTCACCGTTCAGCAGGTCTACGTCGACGATCTGATGATCCCGCTGCAACATGGACAGCAACAGTCGTACTTTGTGACAGCTGCCCGAAAGCCGGAAATCATAGAGGCAGATCATACTGGCCTTTACGTCAGCGCTTGTCCGACCGTTTTTCAAGCCGCGCAAACAATCGGCTAAGGCCGAAGCAAACCACAAAGTAAAAAGCGGCCGTGGTGATCCACGCCTCAAAAATCATGCGGGATGAGGCCACAAGCTCAACTGTTTTGTAAGTCAGTTCCTGTACAGAAATCAGCGACAGGATTGAACTGTCCTTGATCAGCGATATGAACTGATTGGCGAGCGGTGGCACCACTTTCTTCATCGCTTGCGGCAGTACCACATAGCGCAGTTCCTGAAGGCGGCTCATACCGATAGAGCGTGCCGCTTCCCGCTGACCTTTTGGGATCGACTGAATGCCGGCACGCACAATTTCACCAACGAATGCGCTCTCAAAAAGGGCCAGTACAATGACGCCCGAAACAAGCGATGGGAAGCGGCGCATTTCACCGAAAAAGAACTCCCATATCTGATTGTTTTCCTGCCGCGCGATACCGCGCGCCCATCGTTCCAGATTCAACGCATCAATCAGTTGTTGGGACAGGAAGAAGAAGAAAATGAAAACGACAACAACCGGCGGCACATTGCGCAAGAATTCCAAGTAGGTGCGCGCCAGCATGCGGATGGTCAGATTTGATGAACAGCGGGCTACACCCAGAATGGTGCCCAGGATCAACGCCAGGATTCCGGCATAGAGGCTGATGCGAACCGTTGCGGCCAACCCTTGCAGCAACAAATTGGCAAAGTATTCCTCACGACCTGAATGCCAGCCGACAATGTAACTGGGGATGACGTCCCAGCGCCACCTATAATTGAGCGTGCCTTCGATCGACAGCCAGATATACCCGAAAAACACGAACAGAACCGCGGCGATCAGGTAGTCCGGCCATCTGAGTTTTTTGAGGAAATCCTGCACGCGAGACGCTCCGTATCAGATCCGGGGGGCTGCATCGCTGCCCCCCGGGTGGGTCAGGGTTACTGGGCGACCTGGTCAGCCCATTCGTTTCCAGCAAACCAATAGTCATGACGTTCTTTCAGCCAACCGGAACGCCACTGCTGCGCGATCCAGTTGTTGAAATAGTTCATGGCGTCCGGGTCGCCCTTTCGCACACCAAAGGCTTCACCGCGCGGATCATAGAGATTTTCGAACGGCACACTCAGCGTTTCAGGGTGCAACCCAGCCTCGCGGTTTGGAGTTGGCTGCGCTGCCATGGAAGCATGAGCGTTCCCATTCAGAACCTCCTGAGTCGAGGCACCGTCTTCATCGAACAACAGCAAGGTCGCGTCTGGGAAGTTCTGTGCAATCACCGCCGCAGGTGTTGCACCACGCCGGGCGGCAAAGGTCACTTCGGGATTGTTGAAATCCTCAAGCGTCATGCCTTCGGTCATCGACTTATTGGCCAGAATGGCCAGACCCGAATAGGCGTATGGATCGGTAAAGTTGATGGTCAGGTTCCGCTGAGCCGTCACCGACATGCCCGAGATGATCACGTCGAAATTGCCTGAGACCAGCGCCGGGATGATACCGTCCCAAGCGGTGGGCACGAATTCGACCTCAACCCCCATATCCTCGGCCAGTTGACGACCAACATCCAGCTCGAATCCGATCAGATCGCCATTCTTGTCGCGCATCGACCATGGCACGAACAGCGACAGACCGATCCGGATCACGCCATCCTGCTTGATAGTTTCAATCACACTTTCGCTGGATAGTTCCTGCGTAGCGCTCTGCGCCCAGCCTGAGGTCGCCACACCGGTAGCCACGACCGCGCCGAGGGCAGCCCCGAGCATTCTGCGAGAAAGCTTCATCTTGGTTCTCCTTGTTGTCCGACATATTTTCTGGGTTATTGGTCGACGGCATATTTCTTCTCCAGATGGCTTACGCCAATCGACAGGATCAGGGTCACCACCAGATAAACCAGTGCGATGGTGAACCAGATTTCGAAACTCATGTATGTGTCTGAAATGATGTTGCGTCCGAAGGTCGTCAGCTCGGCCACCGCAATCACGCTGACAATGGCCGAGGATTTTATGAGATGAACGACCTCGCCGGTCATCGGCGGCAGCATGAAGCGGACGGATTGTGGCAGGATGATATAGCGATAAGTCTGGGACGGGCTCATCCCGATGGATTTAGCGGCCTCCCACTGACCTGTGGGGACGGCGTTGATCCCGGCCCGAAAGATTTCCGAAATCAAGGCAGAATGGAACACGGCCAGGGTAAGGATACTGGCCGTGTATCGGTCAAATCCAAAGATCGGCCCCAGAACATAATAGAAAAGGTAGAGCAGGACCAGCAGCGGGATATTTCGGATCAGCTCCAGAAATCCAACCGCAATTGCAGACCCGATGACCAGGTCCGACAGGCGCAGCAACGCCACAAGCAGTCCAATAACCATAGCCAAAATGAAAGCCGTGACCGACAACTTGATGGTCGCGACCAGCCCGATGGGAATCTCACCCCATTCGAAACCGACCTCGGTATTGCGATACAGAAACTGCGGCACCCGGTACCATTGCCAGTTGTACCCCATGCCCTGCGCGCCTGTATATGCACCATAGGCGATCAGCCCGACGATAATGGCATAGATCCCGACCGAAATCAGGGTCGAGTCAAAAAACCGCTTTAAAAAAGGCTGCTTAGGCAGCGGCTGGCCTTTTGGCCGGGAAATGCCCAGATCGCTCATGTCAATGCGCCAAGATCTGATCTAGGAACAAACGGCAGCGTTCGCTCGAGGGGTTGGTGAAAAACTGTTCGGGTGGTGAGACTTCGACGATCTGGCCCGCCTCCATAAAAACCATCGTATCAGCGACCTTACGGGCAAAACCCATCTCGTGAGTGACGACAACCATGGTCATGCCGGTGTCGGCCAGCTCGACCATCACATCCAGCACCTCATTGATCATCTCGGGGTCCAGCGCGGATGTCGGTTCGTCAAACAGCATGATCCGAGTTTCCATGCATAGAGACCGCGCAATTGCTACGCGCTGCTGTTGCCCGCCCGACAGCTGCGCCGGGTACTTGTCGGCCTGTTCCGGGATATGAACACGTTCAAGATAATTGCGTGCGGTTTCTTCGGCCTGCGCTTTGGATATCCCGCGCACTTTCATCGGACCAATCGTCAGATTCTCTAGCACTGTCAGGTGTGGAAACAGGTTGAACTGCTGAAAGACCATCCCGACTTCCTGCCGCAGTTCGCGAATTTCTTTGGCTCCGTCATAAACCTCGATTCCATCGATCACGAGGCGGCCGGAGTTGTGCCACTCCAGCCCGTTAAAGCACCGGATCAGCGTCGATTTTCCCGATCCCGAAGGGCCGCAGATCACGACTTTTTCACCCTGATGGACCGTCAGATCGATGTTTTTCAACGCGTGAAACGCGCCATAATACTTATCCAGATTGGTCACTTCAATCATCGGAGTGGCTTGGTTCATGTCGTACCTGCTTGGGTTCGGGACACCATGCGAATTTGTCTTTTGATGGACCGGGCGCACAAAGGAGTTTCCTCCACCATTCCTGCAAAGGCAGGCCGGCATCTCGTGGTGCCAGGCCTGACGAAACAGCCGAGGCCGGACTGGCGCTGCGATTGTTTGGGGCAGTCGGGCAAGGCCTGAGCCTCCTCAAATACGTTGCACACTAATTAATATGGTTGCTTAATATGCAATACTCGTCAATAAAAAACTCAGAGGACAAATTTTGAACTGCCCTCAGATAATACTGACGACCAAGGGAGGAACCGCAAATGTCTGCCTGGATCAGGATGATATCTGACGAAGATGCTGACACGCATCTGAAGGCCACTCTGGATCTGGCGCGTACACCGCACGGTACTGTCGACAATGTCATGCGTGTGCATTCCCTGCGGCCTAACACCATGAAGGGGCATGTGATTCTGTATCGCGCCTGTCTGCACGATAAGGCCAACAGAGTTCCCATGTGGTTTCAGGAAGTGATCAGTTCATACGTATCAACTCTCAACACCTGCCCCTATTCCTATGCCAACCACTGGTCCAACGCCCGGCACTTGATCGACGACGCCGCACGCGCCGACAAGATCGAAGCCGCACTCGAGGCACATCGCCCTCAAGATGCGTTCGACGGCGCACATTTGGCGGCCCTGACCTATGCTGAAAAGCTTACACTTTCGCCGGGTACGATGGTCGATTCTGATGTGGCAGCCCTAAAAGACACCGGTTGGGAGGATGGCGAGATTCTCGAAATCAACCAGATCGTAGGGTATTTCAACTACGCCAACCGATTGCTGAATGGCCTAGGTGTTACCACCGATGGCGATGTGGTGGGATATTATAGCAGCGACTGAAAGGACGGATCATGCAAGGAGACACTCCAGGCAGACAGATCGACCGTGCCATCGGCGCCTCGCTGAAGGAACTGCGCCAAAGTCGGAAGCAATCCGCTCGTAGGCTGGCAGAGCAGTCCGGTATCTCAGCCGCTATGATCAGCCGGATCGAAAATGGGTTGGTTTCTCCGTCAATCGACACTCTGGCGGCACTGGCCGAAGCGCTCGAAGTTCCGATTGTTTCTTTGTTCCGCGAAGCGCGTACAGATCACACAGACTACACTCTCGTGCGCCATGGTGAGGGACTGAAATCAAACCGAATCTCGGCGGGGCACAGCCACGAATATGTCAATCTTTCACTGCATTCTCGTAAAGACCTGCGATTTCAAGCGCGCCGTGTGACTTTATTGCGCGAAGGCGGGCCGCCGCCCACTTATGTCGGCCACGGCGTAGTGTTTGTACAAGCACTCGAAGGCCAAGCCGTTTACCGATATGGCGAGGCCCGCTTTACGCTGTCAGCCGGCGACTCGATTAGTGTGGACGCTGAACTTAACCACGGGTTCGAGGATGTTCTGACCCCTGAGTTTGTCTTTCTGACAGTTCAGGCCGAGCGCCCATGACACCCAGTTAACATGGCTCAGGCAATCGACCTTAATCTGACCCAAGGGTCCATTGCAGGCCATTTCCGAACATTGGCGATACCCGGCGCAGTCGGAATGCTTTTCAGTACACTGTACAACATCGTCGACATCTTTTTTGCCGGGCTGTTGTCGACCAGCGCCCAAGCCGGGTTGGCCCTAGGTTTTCAAGCTTTTTTCATCTCCATTTCCGTAGGCGTCGGGCTCGGTGCAGCTATGAGTGCACTGGTTGGAAACGCTCTGGGTGCAGGCGACAACCGAGCGGCACGTCGCCTAGCGGCCCAAGGGATAACTTACGGAATCGTTGCGTCTTGCCTGCTTGCCCTGGCAGGGCTTTGGTTCGGCCCATTGTTAATCAAGCTTGTCTCGGAACCAGGCGTTTATCGTGAAGCCGGGCTTCGTTATTTCTATTGGTTGCTTTTGGCAATGCCTGGATTTCTTCTGGCTCATGGATGTAATGGCATCTTGCAGGCCCATGGCGACGCAGTGTCTATGCAACGGGCACTTATTGTTGCGTTTCTGGCGAACATCTTCCTGAATCCCCTTCTGATATACGGAATTCCGGGCCTAATCCCGGGCATCGGCTTCAACGGTTTGGCTTTATCTACGGTGATCAGCCAGACAGGCGTGATGATCTTTTTGATCCAGCAGGTTCTTCGGCGAAGGCGAATGAAACGTATGCGCGCGGCTTATTTCAGACCACGCCTGAAACGGTTTGCAGAAATTTCGCTGCAGGTTCTGCCCACTGCCTTTTCGTTTACGATCATGTTGTTGTCGGCCTTTGTCCTGCAGTTTGCGCTGAAGCTATTTGGTGAACATGCAATTGCTGGTTATGCAATCGCTATACGGCTTGAACAGGTTTTGTTGCTGCCCATTCTGGGTGTCACGGGTGCCCTACTTCCAATCGCCTCACAGAATTTCGGTGCTCGGGACAGCCAGCGGGTGCGCGCCGCGTTGTTTTATTGCTGGCGAGTCGGGTTTTATATGTCGCTGGTTGCGATCCCGATCCTTTGGCTTGGTGGTCCCTTAGTGATGCGCCTTTTTACAGCGGACCCAGAGGTTGTACGCGTTGGTGTGGGATATCTACGAGTCGACAGTCTGATCCTGCCTTTTTACATGATGCTATTTTCAATCAACTCACTTTTGCAGGCCTTCAAAAAACCCATTTGGACCGTTTGGATTAGCCTTTATCGCCAGGCCTTTGGGGTCGCGTTCTTTGTTTGGGTGTTTATTGGCATATTGGGATTCAACGAAACCGGAGTGTGGTTCGGCACAGCAGCGGCCGTAATGACCGGCTGGGTTGTCGCAATGGCGTTGACCATACGTATTGCGAAGACAGAGATCGGTGGATTGTGGGTACCCGCCACAGAGTGAAAAAGGATGTGTCGCAAACTTTTTGTCTGGATTGACAAGTACGCAGGGTCCGACGTTTGTTCTCAGCGTATAGTTTTTTGGTAAGCTTCAGCATGATCTCTTTGAAAAGCAACACCAAGTTGATCGCGTTGTCCTTCTCGGATCGCGCGGTCCCATGACCTTACCAACCTCATTGCCGCGGCTGAAGGGCTTCCGTTTTCCTTGCGAAATCATCGCCTATACGGTGAGGGCATGTCACCGGTTTGCTCTCAGCACGGCGGATGTCGAGGACCTCCTGGCGGAGCGTGGCGTCATTGTTAGTCGTGAAGCGGTTTGTCCCTGGGTCAATCGTTTCGGGTCTCGGTTCGCGACGTGTATCCGACGCGACCGGCCCCGGCCGCACGACAATTGGAATATGGACGAAATGGTCGTCCCTATTAACGGCATGAAACATTGGCTATGGCGTGCGATCGATGGCAATGGAGATGTACTCGACATAGAGAGTCCAGTTAAAACAATGAGATCTAATAAATTTATTATAAAACAATCATTTAAGAAGCCTTTAGTCATTTGAGGTCGAAGAAGCTATGCGGGATAATTTGGGAAGCTAAATCCGAACGCTTGGGACCAAATAAGCAGTCGACGTTTAAGCCGAATGCCTCCAATGGCAACTGACAATAGTCATCCTTACAGGATTTGCTTAACGTGCCTTCGCTACTGAAGGTTGTGAATATGGCTCCTCTAGCGATGTGGTCTGGCCAATTGCTGCAATTCGCCCGATAAGTTTCGTATGGGCCGCATCGTACAACTTCGCTACGGTTGCAGTGCTAGTTGTTTTTAGCGGCAGCTACGCGCAGAAAGCAGATTTTGCAAAGTCGCGCAGAAAGTCCCTTATCTGGGCTTCCGTTATCGATCTCGGTTCCGCGCTAGTGATGTGCGTTTCGACCTGATTGCCCGTGCCAGTAGAGATTATTTTAATCTTGGCACTGCTACCCGCAGTTATGCATCACCCTATCTTACTGGGCTTACCCAGCCTTGTTTTCGTAACTCGCGTAGCACCGCTTCTGCGTTCTCGACGTCTTTGTGGATACTTTTAAGCATCGCACCTATCGGCGCTTCCGGCCATGCGCGCTCAAGTTCAGCCAGTTTGGCTTTAGCCGCATGGTCTTGCCCCATGGCTGACAGCGCTGCCGTTACATAAGCAAGTGAAGGAGCGCTGAGCGGATCGCCAAGTTGCTTTGCCTCTTCAAAGCGCTCTACAGTCTTTTCATATTCACCAAGATGAAAGTACGTCGCGCCCGAGATATTTCTGTTAGCAAATCGTTGGTTACTGGGACCTAGCAGAGAGAGCCTGTCAGCCGTTGCAATTGCTTCCTCGAATTCGCCCGAGAACATCGCCACAGCACCAAGAAAGTCGAGCACAGCACCATCATTTGGATCAAGTTTTGATGCGCGTCTACTGAGTTGCAGCGCGGCGTCATAGTCGCGATTGGCAAAATTTGCCCAGCTTTTAGCAGACTGGCTCCAGGCTTGGTCTGGGGCAAGGCTAACCGCTTGGTTCGCCAGCTTCATGGCGGCATCAACATATTCGGTCTTGGCATCGGATGGCGGGGTTATCACTGCAAGGGACGCGAGTGCCTGCGCTGCACCGGCATATCCACCGAAATATTCTGGATCGATCTCGATCACACCTTCGAACACAGACAGAACAAGTAACTGGCGCTGTCGGTCGAAGATCGGAAATATCATTTTCCGCGCTTGTTGCGCCAAATTGAATGCTTGCAATGCTGCTGGGGATTTCTCGTAAATTGCCATGCGCTGCAAGTTCGCGTTCGAGTCAGTTACAGCTATGCCACTCACTTCGGCAAAGGCGGTTTCCTGTCCATCTTGGGCAAGACCGACTGCGACCAACGCACCAACGACGGCCCCAATGGTGAACGCCCCTATGGGCAGTCCAAAGCGTTTGGCTTTTGTTGAGATTGATACCGCACCGGTTTCCAAGGCAGTTTCGAACCGCGGCCTATATCCACCGCTATCGATACACAGTCGTACCGGATCATCCTTTCCAATACCCTCGTAATGCAGTTCCAAGAATTGACGAAGCCGCCGTGCATCGACGCGAACGATGTTTTCCGGATCAGTCCTCTCTGAGGTATCGCGTTCATAAACATCTTGAGCGATAGTCTTGCTGCGAATTTGATCTCCCCGACCGGCGAGCTCTTCCTCGACGATGTACGTCAGGAACGCCTGAAGCCTATCGGATCCATCTAGATGAGCATCCGCAAGCAATTTGCCGAGGGCAGCGCGCTTCTGACCGCCTGAGATGTTTTCAGAACTCCTCACCATATTCGTATTTTTGCAATTATCGGCGCGTGAGTCACCCCGTTATTCACCGTGAGTCACTTACGTGAATGTCCCTAAACCTTAGACTTGTAACCAAAACAGCGAGCCGGAGCGCAACAACCCGCATTCCCCGCTCGCCAATCACCAAGGGACTGGAGGATGACACATGGCCCATCATTTGAACTACAGGAGCCTTAGCAAGCACTTCGTAATTGGTGCGATATTTGGTGCTTGGGCTGTTTCTCCTGAAGCGCTCACTGAATCGGTCATCGATTTAGTCGCCCCTTCGGCAGCACACGCGCAGGAAACAGAAGAAGTTTCACCGACCATGGTGCGTGATCGTCCACGCGATGTTTACTACCCCAATACTGAAGATCTCGCCGAAGACGAGATGCGCGTCATCGCGTGTGGAACAGGAATGCCTACAACGCGGGCCGCTCAGGCTGCTGCGTGTTTCCTTGTGGAACTGGGCAACGGAGACAAGTTCTTGTTCGACATTGGTTCGGGATCGGCCGAGCGAATTTCTTCCCTGCAAATCCCGTACAATTATTTGGACAAGGTCTTTATCGGCCATCTTCATACTGACCATTTCGGCGCGTTGCATGACCTGTTCATCGGTGGCGCGTTGATGGGGCGAAACGTTCCGCTGCGTATATGGGGCCCAAGCGGGCCAGTCGAAGAACTGGGCACGGCATATGCGATGGAGCACATGCAAAAGATGCTGACTTGGGATCTGTCGGGCCGTGCTGGACTGATTGATTTTCGAGGATTCACCATGGAGGTGAACGAGTTCGACTATAGGGGCGAGAACGAAATCGTGTACGAAGAAAACGGTGTTGTGATCCGTTCTTTTCCTGCGATCCATTCACTCGATGGCCCAGTCAGTTATTCATTGGTGTGGAACAATCTGAAGTTCGTCTTCAGTTCAGATTCTTACCCCAACAAGTGGTTCGTCGAATACGCGAAGGACGCGGACATCGCAATACACGAGTGCTTTGTGGCGGTACCTGATCTGGTTGCAAAGATGAATTTCACTCCCGAGTCCGCCTTGCTTGTCGGCACTCAGGTTCATACTGCGCCTGAAGCTTTTGGGAAGATTATGAACGAGGTGAGACCGCGTATTGCTGTTGCCTATCACTTCTTCAACGACTTCGACACAAGCACCAACGTCTACGAGCGCATTAGGCAGACCTATGACGGACCTCTGAGCCTTGCGGACGACTTCATGGTTTGGAACGTCACGAAGGATGAAATCAGGGTGCGCATGGCGGTGACAGAGGAGCGCACTTGGGCACCCCCTTCGGCCGCTCCAGCAGAACTCCCCAACGACGAGGACCGCGTCGCGTATTCTGAAGAATCCGGAGTGCCCATCGAGGCAATGAGATATTCCGACTTCACAAACTCTGGTTTCTGGGACGTGGACGATGTGCTGCGCCCAATCTATGAGGAAGCTTCAGAAGCGCTTGGCAAAGACTTCCCATATCCGAACGATGACTAAAGTCAAATTTGACCGGCGCGACTTCAACACGCGCCGGTTCTTTCAATACTGATCGGAATTCTCTATGCGTCTTACCTCATTAATTTCTCGCTATTTGCTCTGTGTTGGATGGTTGCTCGTCGCGATCTCTCATGTGGCCAACGCCCAGTCTCTTGCACGTTCTGAAGATGATGAAGGTGTTTGGCGGCATTCGATCACCCCCTACCTATTCCTTCCGCTCAGCACGTCTGGCACATCAACCATTGATGGTACTAGCGTCGATCTGGACCTGAGCCTGAGCGAGGTGCTGGACGTTCTGCAAGGCGCCGCCTCCGTACGCTACGAAGGCTGGAACGGTGATTTCGGTATCATCTCCGAGGTCTACTACGTAAGGCTTGGCGAAGACGGAACCTTACCGGGCGGAAGAGCAGACGTTGATATTGATGTCAGGCAGACTTTTGTAAACATTCAGGGGGCTTACCGATTTGCGAACGGGGTCAATGCTTCGGGTCGACGCTATGCAGCAGACGCCGCAATTGGCGTTCAGTGGAACCGGCTTAAACAGGAAATCGACATAGCCGGCCCTGGACCCGGTGTAACGCTGGGCGGAACGGAGGATTGGTTCGAGCCGATGATCGCGCTCCGCTATGCGATGGAAATCAACGATAAATGGAGTTTCGCCAGCCGCGCCGAACTAAGTGGCTTCGGCGTGAATGGCGATGACCTGCAATACCTGCTTCTGGCCGGTTTCGACTGGAAAGGCTGGGAGAACACGTCCCTACGGTTTGGTTATCAGTTCTACGGAATTGACTATTCCACTGACCGCTCGGGCGGGGAGTTTGCCTATGATGTGGACCAGAATGGTATCTATGCTGCCGTCGCGTTTCATTTCTAAGATTGGCGGACACAGCAAGACATGGGTTTGGGTGGGCTCAGCGCTTGCGAGTCTTGCGTTTGGCGCAAGCCAATCGATTGCAGATCTTGTGTCCCCCTACGGCGGAGAAACCGCACCGAACTTTGTCGAACTTTCGGTGCAGCCAGATCATGTTCGCGTTATCCTTGAGGTCGATTTGAGCGACTATCCCATATTCGTCATTCCAGATGATGGTTCAGGTACGTCGCTGGCTGAGCGAACGGGTCAAAACCTTCAAATCTGGGCAGATAAAGAGGAACTGACCAGCACAACGAATACGATTGATGTGCGCCCCAGAATTTCCCGGCAAACAGCAGCGAGCGCACAGTATCGACCGCGACCCCGCAGCGAAAATGTCGTCTATGTGGATATGGAGTTTCCATTCGCTGGTAAACCCGAACGGATCACGTTCATTCCCCCCCTAAGCCCAGACGGGATTCCTTTGGCTTCACTTGGGGTTGTGGCCGAGCATATGGGCGTTCCGGTGACAGACTATCGTTACCTTTCTCAGGCTGAGACGATGCTGCCGGACTGGGACGATCCTTGGTTCAGCAAATTTGAGAATCCAAACCTCACCCGACACCACAAGTCCCCGATGATGTCTTTTCTGGCAGTGGAACCACGCGTCGTCCGGCACGAGATAATTTTGCGTTTGAAAGACTATGAGACTTGGGCGGATTTGGATTTTGGGGATACTGACCGGCTGACCACAGATGATATCGTCAGGATCAAGTCTGGCGTCTCGGACTTTTTTGAGACCAGAAACCCGCTCGCCGTCGACGGCATGCCGATGAAACCGGAAACGGTGCAGGTCTCACGTATCAAAGTTGGGGCCGAAGGTTTGCGTGTTCTTCCGGATGAAGCGGAGGCAATCCGAAAGACGATGCTGCTGGGTGTTGTCCTTTCCTATCCGGTTGCGACCTTGCCGAACCGAGTTGATCTAGCATGGGAGCTTTTCCCGGATGGTCTGGATGTGATCCCGATCACCCTCTCCGATCCGGCTGGGGCGGTCCCTTCCCAGATTTATGCAACTGACCCCGTAGTAAATTGGAGCAATCACCTAAAAACTTGGACAAACCCAAGAACGGGCCCGGTCGTTGTCAAAGTCGCAGGTGAAACTCAGGTGCCTTCGATTGCGTTAGGCTTAGGCGTTTTGTGTTTAATATGCGCCTATTTTTCGTTGCAGCGTACAAACGGTCAGCGCCTGATCTTGCTTGGTCTGACTGGGGCATTCGGTGCCGCTGCGATTGTCACATACTCGTTGCAAAACCTGTCGACAGCGCCCGAGCCGGATGAGATCGCAACGCGTCAAATCTTAGAAGGGCTGGTGACCAACATCGGAACCACGATGCTTGAGACGCGAGATGATAATGCCGTGGCGACGATGGAGCCATATGTCGAAGCAATCAATCGCGACAAGGTTCAAGCAGAAATGCGTCGTGGCTTGTCGGTTACTTTGCCCTCTGGCGCCATGGCTCGCGTCGAAGCGATTTCAGACCTGAATGTCGAGAGCTTCACGCCCGGCGAAGAAAGAAATCAGCATCAGGCCCTCGCCAGTTGGACTGCCCGTGTAAGCGGAGGTCATTGGGGGCATCTACATAGGCAAGCGGTTTCTTATCGTGGCTTGCTAGATGTTTCGCGGCATGGCGACCAATGGATGCTTGATGACCTGACGATTATAAGCGCCAAAACAGGAGGGTAATTCTGTGGTAGTGGTTAGGTTGTTTTTTGCCACGTTCCTGTTTGCCATGATCTTTTTGTGCGCAGGCAGAGCAGAGGCGCATTTCAATCTAAACCAGAATGTCCGCATTCATCATGTGGCCCATTCGGAAGATGGCTTAGATGTCTATTTGCGCCTTCCGATGCCGTATTTGGTTGCGGAGCTCGTCGGTCCCGAAGGCCCGGACGGTTTGCCCGAACCAGCACCTTACACATACAATCAAATCGAAGATGGCGTGCTCATGCACTACTTGGATAAGGCCGCATTTCACAAAGACCCAACCGGCTTGGCTCGTATTGCTGTAAACGGCTTTGTGCTATCTATCGATGGTCACCGACAAACATCAGTAATCGTCTCGATAAGACTGCATCCATTGGGGCAAGAGCCCGGATTTGCTACGCTTAATGAGGCACGCGCGGCACTTGCTCAAAGAGATGATTTTCCAACAACGGAGATTTATGTTGGCGAGGTGATGGTTGACGTTCATCTGCGCTTTGTGACGGGAGAAATTGGAGCATACAGTTTATCCTACACTTCTGATCCGGGGCTTCCTGGACAAGAAGAAACGGCGAACCTGATCCTCGATTATAACGAGCAGGATGTTCGGACATTTCGTGCGCGGGGCCTGATGCATACCCCGGTTGATGTTTCCGGATCTGCGACCGCAGCCGCTTCGACCTTCTTTGTTGAAGGTATTCGGCATATTTTGGAAGGCCCCGATCATGTTCTCTTTGTGCTTTGCATGATCATCGGTGCTTTGAATTTACACAGCCTTCTCGCCCGTGTCACAGGCTTCACCCTAGGCCATACGGTAACGCTGATTTTGGGTTTCTTTGGCTTCGCGCCGAGCGGGGCGTGGTTTATCCCAACTGTCGAATTGGCAATAGCACTTTCAATAATCTACGCCGCTGCAATGGCGGTTTGGCCGCCAGAGAAAGGACATGGCGACCTCAAGGCCTTTGCCATCACGTCTGGCATTGGGTTACTGCACGGGTTTGGGTTCTCGTTCATGTTGCACCAAATTCTACGTGTGGATGCACCAAACGTTTGGCACAGCCTGTTGGCCTTCAACGTTGGAGTAGAGACTGGACAAGTCATGATCGTTCTATTGGTCTGGCCGTTGGTGTTGTTGTTGCGCAAACAACCAGGTCGTATCTGGGTCGGCTCTCGCGCCGCCGTTGCCGCTTGCGCAAGTCTGGTCGCAATGGTTTGGGTAGTAGAACGGGCAGAGTTCTTTCTCTGAAACTTGGGTTGTTGACATGAAGCACGCAGCTGCTGGCAATCTGACACGCGGCTTTTGCCGATGTGCGGTCAGTTCTTTGCGTGTCACTCAATCTGCGAAGTCTTGGATTGAATGTCCGGTTTGGGCTGCGACCAGTCAATCACGCAAGCCGCAGAGAACGGCAACCTGAGCCCTTTCTGCAATTTTCTGCTCAGCAATCGAATATCCGCAATCAAGCGCATATTCCGCAGATTGCATGCGAAATAGTCGATTAGCTCGCAGAATCCTACCTGAAGCGACCGGTATTCCGCGTCGGTTTGTGTGGGTCCTGCGAAAATCTGCGCTCTGAATTAGGATCGCAGGCCAGGCAGATGCGGACCTTGACTTGGTCTAACCAAGTCTCATAACGGCAGGCTGATTATCGAAGCGGCTACGTGCAGCCTGATCTGGCGAGTCCAGTTTGGTATTTGGCGCCTCATAGGCTGGTGCGTCTTCGGGATGCGAGGCTCAGCTGCAGGCCTTGCCGCTCAATACGTATTGGACCAATTTATGAAATCCAAAAAGATGCTGCCTACTACATTGATCTAACCGAACATTAATCACGCTCAAACTTTTTAAAGTGTTGGCCGGCAAAAGCCATGAAGCTTCGAACCGCCGGGCGTCTGTAACTTTCCTGAGAAGCGACCAACCAAAGAGTATGGTGAAGCTCATCGTGCTGGAAGCACCGCACGAGATCGGGATGCGCATCACCTGTCACACATGGTAGCAACCCTAGACCGACCCCTGTTTGCAAAGCCGCAACCATGCTGGCTACGGCGTTAACCTGATAAAGAACCTGACTGTCTTTGAGTTGCAGGTTTAACCAATCGACCGCTTTCATAACTTTCGCGACATCGTTCGAATAAACTAGGAACTTATGGTTTTTTTCTCTTTAAGTGTTTTTGGCGCCGTGTATTTTTGATCGTAGGACTGGCTGCAGTAAACGCCTAAGGGGAACCTGGCAAGTTTCTTGGCGACGAGCGCATCACCCGAAATCTCGTCCAATGGTCGAAGTGCCAGATCGGCCTTTCCGGTCTCGAGAGGTGGCTGATCCTTGTTCCAAGCGACGTCGATCATCAACTCAAATGCAATGTCCGCGTTCTTTTCCCGAAAGCTTGATACCAAACCAACGCCAAATCGCTGCATAGCCTCAGCGTTACCGGCAAAACGGATCACACCTTGATCATCACGCGTCAGCTGTTCGGCGGTCGAAATTACCGATGTTGCTGAATTCCGCATGGTTCTAGCTACATCCAGTAGCACCATGCCCTGAGCTGTTATTTCATATCCGCGATTGTCACGATCAAATAGCTTTAACTTCAAAGAGTGCTCAAGCGCATCAATACGGCGAGCTACTGTTGTTTGGTTCAGTCCAACAACACTGGCTGCTGCGAGTGTCGACCCTTCCTCAGCTACCGCGAGAAAAACTCTAATGTCATTCCAATTGAACATCGCCGGTCTCTCACACGTCAGTCTGCAGGAATGCAGAATAGCACATCACTATTCTGTATTTGTGCAGAGGGGGCTTGTAGGTATCCTAGCACCCAACTGTTGAACTTGCGAGGATCCTGCAGTGCGCGGCTTACCGGAAAAAACCCGAGACATTCATAATCATCACATCGATAGCACAGTGTGGGAAGACGTAAGGTTTCGCGACGACGACATCATCATTGGGACTTATGCAAAGTCAGGAACCACTTGGATGCAACAGATCGTGGGTCAGCTTTTGTTTGATGCACAAGAAGGAATTGCCGTTTCAGAAATGAGCCCTTGGGTCGACCTGCGCGTCCCGCCAAAAGAAGTGAAACTCGCAATGATCGAGGCGCAGACCCAACGCCGCTTTATGAAAACGCATTTACCCGTCGATGCGCTCGTGTTCCATGACAAATGCAAGTACATTTATGTTGGGCGCGACGGGCGCGATATTGTCTGGTCGTTGTATAACCATCATGCAAACGCAAACGAAGCTTGGTACGACGCGCTGAACAATTCGCCGGGGCGCGTAGGGCCGGCTATTGGCGCGCCTGCATGCTCAGAGATCGAGTATTTCCAGCATTGGTTGGAAAACGACGGCGCGCCGTTTTGGTCATTCTGGGAAAGCGTCCGCTCGTGGTGGGAGATAAGGGACCTGCCAAACGTGTTGCTGGTTCATTTTTCTGATTTGAAGGCTGATCTGGAAGGACAAATGTCTCGGATAGCCGACTTCATCGATGTGACCGTTGACGAAGAGACAATGGAACGCGCTCTTGAACACTGCTCGTTCGACTATATGAAAACAAACGCAGCTCAATCGGCGCCTTTAGGAGGTGCATTTTGGCAGGGAGGCGCCCGCACATTTATTCACAAAGGAATGAATGGCCGGTGGCGGGATACATTGCCGCAATCCCTCATAGATAAGTATGAAGAGACTGCAAAAACTCAACTTGGAGTGGAATGTGCCCGATGGATTATGTCCGGTAGCCAACAGGGCTGATCAGGCATCACCGAGTGATCGCAAACCGTGACTGCGAAGCCTCGGAAAAGGTCGCGCACAGCAGCGCGCTAGACGTTGTTCTTATTGAGTTTAATCCAGAACTCCAAACGAACCGGTGGGGTGCGAAGCAATGCTGGAGAATCGCAAGCTTGCAGCGATCTTGGTAACTGACATAGTTGGTTTCAGTCGTCTGACGGGTGCTGACGAAGAAGGCACTCTCGCCCGACTAAGAACCCTTCGTAGCGAGGTCGTCGAGCCGGCAATCGATGTACACAAAGGTCGCCTGGTGAAGCGAACCGGAGACGGATCGCTCATTGAATTCCGAAGTGTGGTAGAGGCTGTAAGATGCGCTATCGCAATCCAACGCGCGATGAACGAAAGAAATGCCGGTGTACCTCAGGAGCGCCGCGTAGACTTCCGGATGGGGATTCATCTCGGAGACGTAGTGGAGGAAGGTGACGGCGATCTCATGGGCGACGGCGTGAACATCGCTGCGCGACTGGAAGGTATTTCTGATCCTGGTGCCATCTGCATATCTGAAGACGCGTATCGTCAGGTTCGAGCCCGGCTCGACCTGTCGGTTACTGACTTGGGGAGGAAGTCACTCAAGAACATCAGCGAACCGTTGAAGGTCTACGCGTTGGAAGTTGGAACTCCCGCTGCCCCTGCAACTGGCGAATATGGCGATACTGTCCGGAATGCTCGTGACAAACCGTCTATCGCAGTCCTTCCGTTTACGAATATGTCCGGAGACGCCGATCAAGAATACTTCGTGGACGGAATGGCGGAAGACATCCTTACAGCGTTGTCCAGATTCGAGCAGCTGTTTGTAATCGCGAGGAACTCCAGTTTCGTGTACAAAGGCAGCGCCGTCGACATAACGCAGGTCGGGCGCGACCTCGGCGTAAGATATGTGCTGGAAGGCAGCGCCCGAAGATCGGGTGACCGAATTCGGATTACAGGTCAATTAATTGACGCAAAGACGGGAAATCACCTTTGGGCCGAGAAGTTTGACGGAGAGTTCAATGATGTCTTTGCACTTCAAGACAAAATCACCTCCAAGGTCGTAGGCGCCTTAGAACCGACCATACGTAAAGCTGAAATTGAACGCGCACGCCGAAAACCGGTGGAGCACATGGCGGCTTACGATCTTTATCTCCAGGCGCTGCCACATGTCTATGCATCTCATTCTGATGCCAACCTGAAAGCGCTTGAGTTGTTGACCAAAGCGACAGACATAGATCCAGATTTTTCGCCTGCCTTGGCACATATTGGCTGGTGTTTAGTGCAGCGTGCGACTCGACTGTGGGCGCCATTTGGTGATGATGATGTTGGCCTGGCGGTTTCAAAGGCTCGCCAAGTGTTAAACATCGAAAGTGATGATGCGCATTCGATTGTTCTTGGTGGGTTCGTCCTTGCTATGACTGGCACGGACTATTTGTCAGGTTTAGACGCTGTAAAGCGGGCCGTGGATATCAATCCGGGTTCCGGTTTCGTCAATGCGATGGCAGGCTGCGCTCTTGTATTTGGCGACGAACTCAGCGACGGCCTTGATCTACTGGGCCGTGCACTTGATCTTTGCCCGAAAGATCCGAATTATTTTGGCTACCTAACTGTCACTGCCTTTGGTCACCTAGTTGCGGGTGCACCAGAACGAGCACTAGAACTCGCACAGCGTGCTCTGGCGATGAGCTCTGGATGGGATTCTACCTATTGGGTCCTCATAACAATTTACGCAAAGCTCGAACGACTAGATGATGCAAAAAATACTGCTGAAGAACTGCTAAGAAAGCACCCAGATGTGACGACGACGCGATACGAGCAAGTACTGCCAATCAGGAGTATCGAGGCGCGTCGACTGGTTCTCGACAGCTTACAAAGTGCCGGAGTTCCGTCTTGAAGGATTGGTATCCGCCAGAGTTTGATAACGGCAGCTCGGCGGGGCAAAGCTGACACTGAAGCAACGCTTATGAAGGACCGCTTCGTCCGTAACACGAGAATTGCAAAGTCGGATTTTGAAGGTCCGCTTCGGGCTGACACCGGGCGCTTGGTTTAAAAAATAGATCTTGGGTCACTTAGCTGCAGCCCAGAGATGATTGACCAAAGCTTTGCTGAGATGTGATGTTTCCAAAATGATTGACCGAAGAAAATTCGCGAGCGTCTCTGGCGTTTGTGGCAACAAGCCCCAAGTATCTTGCGGGCTCGTCAACCCAAACGCGTGATTGTTGTCGGCGCCGGTGCAGCCGGGTTGACGGCAGCGTATCATTTGGTGAACGCTGGCATCGGTGTGCAAGTTCTTGAGGCGTCGAACCGATGGGGAGGAAGGGTTCGACGTCTTTCGGATTTCGCTGACGTCCCGTTGGATCTTGGCGCTGAATGGATCCACGATGAGCCTACGATCTTGGGCGAAATCATTGGCCAAGGGTCAGAATCGCTTGGTGTTGGAACACTTGAGTACCGACCTGAAACCTACCAATTCTGGCACAATGAACGGTTACGAGATTTTAATATGCTTCGTCATGCCTACGCCGAATTCAAATTTTATGACACGACTTGGTACGGCTTCTTGGAACGCTTCGTCTTGGCGAGTATCAAAAATAGCATTCGATTGAACGCGTCGGTTAGCTATGTCGATTTGAGTGGAGACGGCGTTGTAGTTCGAACACTTCGCGGAAAGACCTACCAAGCAGGCAAAGTGCTAATCACAGTGCCAATTTCCATGACGCAAAAGGGGCAAATCGTAACCTCCTCAGCCGACGTCAATACAAGGTTTGAAGACTTACTTGATACTCAATTCGGCGTCGGCTTCAAAGTCTTCATGAAGTTCCACGAGCGGTTTTACCCTGACATTTTGTTTGAGGGTTCTCGAACAAGCGTTCTTTCCAATGATTGGTCCGAAAAGACATACTACGACGCTGCTTTTGGAAAGCCGACGAATGAGAACCTGCTGGGGCTATTCACGGCCCGGGACAGAGCTATTCCGCGTTCTGAAATGGACCACTCGGAGTTGGTTCAAGACGTGTTGCGAGAATTGACCGAGGTCTTTGGCAATGTTGTGCACGACAGCTTCATTTCGGCACGGGCTCAGAACTGGTCGAAGGAACCGTTTATTGAAGGTAGTTATTCAATGTCCAATCAAGGTAGTTCGGACATAGAAGAAATTCTCCGGCCTGTCTCAAACAAGCTTTTTTCCTTGGTGAGGCACTTGGCGGTCACGCTCAGTCAACAGTACACGGTGCAGCGTTCTCTGCGATCAATGCCGTGTCACTCCTCCTTCAGACGTAGTTATTTTCGCGGTCCTTAACTCCGTTTCAGCTTCATAATGAAGCATGGAATTGAAACGGAATTTGTCCGTTATGCCAACCACCGGTCAATCACTCGCGCCGTAGAGAACGGCAAAACTCAACCCAACGCGCTCGCTTAAAGTGCGGAATATATCGAGAGAAAACCCGAAGCAAAAATCGCTTCCAGAAAGCGATGTCATTCTTTTTGTACGTTAAAAGTGTTCTTTTATCGACTGCCTCCGCCACTACTGCAGTTGTAAAATGTCCGGAACGCAAAGTTTTCTTTTTGCTGGCATTTTGTCCTCACCATCCGATCGTTTCAGTCGTTTCGGACCGTCTTTGACCTTGATCTTCGGCTTTTGTAGTGGGCCCTTCAAGGTCACGGGCCAGGGGCTCTTCGAAAGAGGTTCGCCAATCTTGCGGGGGTTTAGATTTAGGTCCAAAATCTTGCCCGCCACATTAACACCGCCAAAGACGACGACTTGGACATGATCTGTCTCCAATGTGGTCTGTTTCGTCGAAATACTTCCATTTGAAATACTAATCGGCGCACGCAAACATACGATTGGAGCAACCTTTTGTTTCTCTTTAGCAAACACCCAACCCTGAGTTGCACTTAGCACTGCGAGTTCGGCCTATTGCTACCATTGCCCGAAGGTTCCCGCGGTCTTTTACCTATTTGCTTTGGTCAGGGCGCAGATTTTGGGTTTCGAGCTCAGCCCGTGGGGTATCGCTATCATTGTCATAATAATGCGCTGGATCAAAATTCTGATCACCATGCGCGATATTGAGAACCTGCAGTGGATTCCAAATGTCGGCCTGGTGTTCAAAAATATCATCATGATCTTGTTGGGGGTCTGCGGCATCTATGTGGGCCTGCAGCACCGCTTTGCCAATGAAGTCAACTGGCAGACGATAACCCCATCGCTTGGGGACTATCGCGTTAATCGGCTCATTTGGCCAGTTTCTTGCGTTTGAGGTTGGTCATGCCGCGTAGTTCCCCTTTCAAGAAACACCGCTTCCCGCGTAAGATCATATTTTGTGCCGTGCGTTGGTACTTGAGCTACCCGCTTACCTATCAAGATGTGGTTAATTTTCTGTCAGAGCGTCGCATCTCGCTAGATCGATCGACGTGTAGCGGTGGGTTCAAAAATTCGGGCCTGAGCTGACCAGGCGGACCGAGAAGTATCTGCGTCGGGCGAGTGTCGATTGGCATGCCGATGAAACCAACATTCCGGTCGGTGGCAAAAGGTGCTATTTGTAGCGCGCCATGGATGCAAACGTTCAAATGGTCGACTTCCGACTAACCGTAAGCCGGGATGCCAAAGCTGAACGAGCTTTTCTTCGCAAGGCAATTGAGAGGGTGCGGGTACATCGTCCAGTCTAGATCTGCACAGACAATGCACCAACATATCGGTGCGTCATCCGTGATGATCTATCAGTGCTATGATCTGCATTTTGACAGCAACAGGCACATCGACAAGAAGTGGCGTAACAACCTAGTTAAAAGCAACCACGCCGCAATGAAGCGCATCCTCGGATATCGGCAAAGTTTCCGATCCTTACGAAAGGCAAAAGCGACCTTGAGTGGCATCGATACCATCCGAACCATCAAACGCGGCCACATTCACTACTAACAACGAGGCGTCAGAGGTGAAATCGAATTCGTGCGCCAACACTTCCTAGTGCCCACCTAAGGTTCAAGCCGCATCCCACAATTTCGAAACACGCCATCTAACATAACAGTCCCGTTTGGGACGCATCCCGTCCCGACAACCGCCGAATTTAGACCGGAACTTGGTCGGTGACTGAATTTTTGTGATACATCGGACCACCCTGGTATCGAGGGAACCCATAGCCGTTGACGAACACCACGTCGATGTCACCTGGCTTAGCCGCGATGCCTTCTTTCAAAATATCGTCACCCTCTTGCTGCAGCGCGTCGATACAACGTCGCGCGATTTCTTCCGCGCTCAGATCGCGCGAATTGATCCCTGCATCTTCGGCCACCTCCCGGATTAGTCCCAGAACAACCTCGTCTATCGAAGGATCCTTCTCGTTGTAACCATAAAAGCCAGCCTTAGTTTTGCGGCCTTTACGCCCCATTTCAACAAGCCGGTCATGGACCTGAAATGCGTAAGGATGCACGGCGCCGACAGGCAGAGATTTACGCATCAGATAGCCAATATCGATGCCCGACAAATCCAGCACCTGAAACGGCCCCATCGCCATTCCGTACTGGCGCAGCGCGGCGTCAACCGGTTCAGGTGATCCACATTCCAGCATCAACAACCCAGCTTCGCGCTGATAGGCTTGGTACATCCGGTTACCAATGAACCCGTGGCAGACCCCAGCAATCACACCCGTTTTTCCCAGCTTTTTCATTGTCGCCGCCAGAGTCGCCGTTACCGCCGGGTCCGTCTGATCGGTGCGAATGATCTCGACCAGCTTCATGATATGGGCAGGACTGAAGAAATGAAGGCCGGCAACGCGCTCGGGGCGATCGGTCGCTTGAGCGATCTCGTCGATATCTAGGTACGAAGTATTCGTCGCCAAAATGGCACCTGGGTGACAGATCTTATCCAGCTGTTTGAAGATTTTCTTTTTTATGACAATGTCTTCGACCGCTGCTTCGATCACAAGATCGGTCAAAGCCATATCATCATAGTCGGTCGTGGGTGAAATCAGCGTCAAAATGGTTTCGGCACGGGCTGCGCTCATCTTGCCGCGCTTGACCCCTTGTTCCAAATTGCCCCGGATTCGGTTGATTCCGGACTGTGCCGCCTCGTCCGAGATTTCGACCAGAGTGACGGCAATGCCTTGGGTGGCAAAGACCTGCGCAATCCCTGCTCCCATGGTTCCCGCCCCGATTACCGCAACACTGCCAATCTCGCCTGCTTGCGACAGATCCAGCCCCTCTACTTTGTAGGTTTCGCGTTCGGCGAAAAAGATATGTCGCAATGCACCTGATTGCGTGCTTTGGCGCAGGGTTAGAAATAAGTTGCGCTCTTTGTCGAGACCAGCCTGAAAATCCGGCCCGGTGGCAGCCTCAAGTGCGTCGATAACCGCCAAGGGCGCATCGAAGCCACGCTTGCGTTTGGCACACATGGCCCGCCATTGATCGAACAGGGCAGGATCAAAGCTGTTAGCCGAAATCGGCAGGTTGAGCTTGAGAGGGGCAGTATCGACCCCGATCAGCGCATTTGCATAGGTGATCGCTTCCGGTTCAAGATCGTCTGCTATCTTGTCAATCAGGCCAATTTCAACGGCTACTTTGGCAGAGACCGGCTTACCTTCAACCGCCAAATTAAGCGCTTGTTCCACGCCTACCAATCGCGGTAACCGCTGCGTGCCACCCGCACCGGGCACGATTCCAAGCGTTACTTCGGGCAACCCAAAGCGCGCATTCGCGGTCGCGATCCGGTGGGAACAGGCCAACGCAAGTTCCAGTCCACCACCAAGTGCCTGACCGTGAATTGCCGCAACAACAGGCTTAGGGCAGCTTTCGATGAAGGACACCAGATCGTTAAGATGGGGCGGCATCGGCGGTTTGCCGAACTCCCTTACGTCTGCCCCTGCCATGAAGGTCCGGCCGGAACATATTAGCACCGCAACAGCAATCTGCGGGTCGTTTGTGACCTCGTCAAATGCTTCCAACAAACCCTGCCGCACTGTCTGGGAAATGGCGTTCACCGGGGGGGCGTCGACCCGGACGATGCCAACCTGATCTTTGCGCGTCAAAGTAACCGCATTCATGACTTTCCCCTTCGATCAGCCTTTGGTTTGCCTTGTATGTTTAGCTGAAGCACCAAAGTCGTGGAAAATACTATGGTGTGATCACCGCCATAATAAATTACTATAACATTGCAGAGCGACAAGCATTGTCATGGCATCATTCCGCAATAGGTTTTTATTATCTTAGGCAGCTATAAATAGTATTTTCTTGTCTACAGCTAGCTCTCTACCCTTCCTTTCAATCTTGCTGTGCCTCCGCATTTCGAGGCCTGGATCGGATAATGCGAGGAATTGAACATGAACCTGGGAAATCTTGTAACACGCGCCGCCCTGTTCTGGGCCGACCGGATTGCCGTAAAGGACGAACGCGTATCACTGTCCTATGCGACACTGGAAGAGCGTACTAACCGGCTTGCGAACGCGTTGTCGGATGCAGGATTGACCAAGGGTGATCGTGTAGCGGTTCTGGCTTGGAACCGGTCCGAAATCGTCGAGGCCGAGGTGGCTCTGCTCAAAGGTGGCTTTACCCGCGTGCCGATCAATGCACGCCTGTCAGCAGACGAAGTTGTTCACGTCTGCAAGGACAGTGAAGTCAAAATTCTGCTGACAGACGAGGCGCATTTGGCAGCGGCGCAGCAGGCATTCAATGAAAACGAAAACTTGCAGCTGTTGGTGATGGGCGACGGTGGTAGTTATGAGGATGCTTTAGCTCAGGCTAAGACCGAGACCGTTTGCGCGGATGTCTCGCCAGATGACATCATGGTGCACCATTACACCTCCGGATCTTCAGGTGTGCTAAAGGCTGCGATGCATTCCCTCCGCAATCGCCGAGCAATCCTGCGTAAGATCACTTTCCGTTCTCGGCTGTATCCTGATCAACATGAAACGTATTTGCACGTGGGACCCATTACCCATGTGTCCGGAATGGCGATCATGCCCTTGCTATCACAGGGCCACACCAACGTCATCCTGTCGCGGTTCGACGTAGACACGTATCTTTCGACGCTTCAGGCTGAAAAGGTTACGCAGACCTATCTGGTCCCGACTATGATCAACCGCATTCTGGCCGCACCAAACCGAGGCGACTACGACCTCTCCTCACTGAAGTTGCTTCGGTACGGTGCGGCCCCCATTTCCCCGGCGCGTTTGCAAGAAGCGGTCGAGTTCTTTGGCCCGATCCTAAACCAAGGTTACGGCGCGGGTGAGGTATGCTCTTCAGTTACGCTGCTGACCGAAGCGGACCATGAAT
Organism: Ruegeria sp. CDSB013; assembly: GCF_059611165.1. Lineage (NCBI taxonomy): Bacteria > Pseudomonadati > Pseudomonadota > Alphaproteobacteria > Rhodobacterales > Roseobacteraceae > Ruegeria > Ruegeria sp. CDSB013. Next base: position 214,369 of record NZ_JBXWPA010000006.1, read on the forward strand.
TGGCCCTGAACGGGCGGCCCGAACTGTTTAGCTCCTGCGGTCGTGCCCTCTTTGAGACTGAAGTCGCGGTGATCGATGACGAAGGCAACGAATTGCCCGTGGGCGAGGCTGGTGAGCTGGTGGTTAAGGGCGAGGATGTCATGCAGGGCTACTACAACGCACCCGAGCTGACTGCTCCGGTTCTGAAAGACGGGCGTTATCACACTGGCGACATCGCCTATATCGACGACACCGGCTACATCTTTATCATCGACCGTAAGAAGGACATGATCGTCACCGGCGGATTCAATGTATACCCCAACGAAGTTGAAAATGCCCTGTTCGAACGCCCTGAGGTTTACGAAGTTTGCGTTGTCGGCGTTCCTGACGCTGACCTCGGCGAGGCGGTCAAGGCCGTTGTTGTGGCACGCGATGGCGCCGAGATTGATACCGATGCCCTGATAACGCATTGCGTGGACAAGTTGGGCAAGTTCAAGAAACCGCATTCGGTCGATGTTGTGGTCGAGCTCCCTAAAAATGACGCCGGCAAGATCCTGCGCCGTCACGTGCGTGATGGATACTGGGCCGGTTCGGATCGGAAGGTGTAATCATGAATCAGGGGTTGAACCGCGCAACAGCTGGCCTGGAAGCGGGCAAATTTGCCGAGCTTCGCACCAAGGTCAACGACTTACTCTACAATGAAATGCTCCCGTTCGAAAAAGAGAACGGGCTGACCCATGAAACTCGGTTCGAACGTGCTCAGCTCGAAGAATGGTGGAAACGCTCGCGCGAATTGGGCATCTATGGTTGCAACCTGCCCGAAGAGTTCGGCGGCTTAGGTCTGTCCATCGATCAGCTGTGTACTCTGAAAGAGGATGCCACCCGGTCGAACGCGGCGCTTTATGGCTGCGTTTTGGGTGAAAACGGTGGCCCGATGAGGATCGGGTATATCATCACACAAGCGACAGAAGGGCAGAACGAAGAGTTCTTTTACCCGGCAGCCCGCGGCGAACGAGCAGGGTGTTTTGCGTTGAGCGAACCCAATGCCGGATCCGATGCTGCGCGTATTCAGACCAGCGCGGTCAAGGACGGAGATGATTACATCATCAACGGCCACAAACGGTTCATCACCGCCTCGCGCACGGCGGATTTTGCCATCGTCATGTGTGTGACTGACCCAGAGGCCGGAACCAACGGCGTGACGGCATTCTTGGTAGATGCAAAATCGCCCGGATACCGGATCGAAGGACACTACCTACCCATGTCGGGTCAACACATCGACAACGACATTATCTTGGAGAACGTTCGCGTGCCTGCGCGCAACATATTGGGGCAACTGGGTGGTGGTTTCAAATTGGGAATGGAGCGGATCAACATTAATCGTCTGCTGCAATGCCCGACAATGCTAGGGCACGCCCAGTTCGCGCTAGAACAGGCGGTGGACTACGCCAACCGCCGGGTGCAGTTCAAACAGCCTATCGCCAATTTTCAGGCGATCCAGCACATGATGGCCGACATGAAGACCGCCAACTTTGCTGCTCATTCGATGGTCCACGCAGCCGCCGCCAAGGCCGACCGGGGGGAAAACATCCGGACCGAGGCGTCGATGTGCAAAGTTTTCGTGGCAGAAAATGCCTTTCAGGTTGCTGACAAAGCGATCCAGATCCATGGGGCAACCGGCATGACAAAGAACCATCCAGTAGAATGGGTGTTCCGCCGCCTGCGTATGTTCCGCGTGCTCACCGGTAGTTCGGAGATTCAACGCAACACGATCGGAAAAGGCATCCAGAAAGAATGGAAAACCGCAAACCCGGAGGCCGCACAATGACGAATGAGTGGTCGTTTCTGAACGGTATGCGCATCATAGACTTGTCGCGCTTGCTGCCCGGGCCTTTTGCAACCCAGACGCTTGCCGATCTGGGGGCTGAGGTCATCAAGATCGAGGAGCCCAAACACGGCGACCCGGGGCGCTTTCTGGGCAACGACATGTTCGCCCGCCTGAACCGCAACAAGAAGTCGCTGACGCTGGATCTGAAATCAGACGAGGGCAAAGCGATACTGACCAAGCTTTTGGAAAGCGCAGATGCCGTCATCGAAAGCTTTCGTCCCGGCGTAATGGACCGACTGGGCTTCGGATACGAAGCGGTAAAGGCGCAAAACCCGGCCATCGTCTATTGTTCACTCTCGGGCTTTGGTCAAACCGGTCCCTATCGTCAACGCGCAGGTCATGATATCGATTTTTTGGCACTGTCGGGTTATTTTGCGGTGCCCTCTCAGGTCAACGACAAGCTCGCGCGTCCCAAGGTCAGACTGTCGGACTACGCCGGGGCGATGTATGGCGCGCTGTCGCTGGCGGTTGCCATGGGATCTGCCAAGATGAGCGGCAAAGGGCAGTATCTGGACGTGTCCATCACCGATGCGATGGTCAACTGGTCCTCACCGCTTGTGCGGATTGCGCATGATCTGTGCGACGGTGATCCGGATCGGATGTCCTTTGTGATGCCCGACAATGACATCTTTGAAACCAAAGACGGTAAACACATCGCCATCGGTCTATTCGAGAACAAGTTCTGGTTGGTCTTGGCCGAGATGATGGGTGACGAATTCCCCGACCTGCGGCGCGAGGATTTCCGCACCAATAAGCTGCGAAACCAGCAGAAACAGGCAGTGCATGAGTTGATGTCGGACATGTTCGCGTCGAAAACCCTGACCAAGTGGGAAGAGCTTTTTGGTCCGACCGATCTGCCCTGGGCGGTGGTGTATGAAGACATGCGCCTGTTCGAAGACCCGCATTTGATCGAACGCGGTATGTTTGGTGAATTGGGCGAAGGCAAGGACAAGACGTTTCAGGCCGGATACCCCACCAAATTCTCTGCCGGTCTGAACGAGTTTCAATCTGCTCCACCCAAGAAAGGACAAGACACGGATGAGATCCTGCGCAATCTGGGCCATGACGCGGCTGCCATTCAGGCAATGCGCGACGCGGGGGTGATCTGATGGTAGATGCGTTTATTTGCGATGCCATCCGCACGCCAATCGGGCGCTATGGTGGCGGGTTGTCTTCTGTTCGGGCCGACGATTTGGGCGCTGTGCCTTTAAAGGCGCTGATGGAGCGGAACCCGAACGTCGATTGGGCCGCTGTGGACGATGTGCTCTATGGCTGCGCCAACCAGGCGGGCGAAGATAACCGCAACGTTGCGCGTATGTCGTCGCTGCTGGCGGGATTGCCCGAAAACGTATCCGGCACGACATTGAACCGGCTGTGCGGCTCGGGCCTGGATGCGGTTGCTTATGGCGCGCGCGCGATCAAATCGGGAGATGCAGACCTGATCATCGCAGGCGGTGTCGAAAGCATGAGCCGGGCACCTTTTGTGATGCCCAAAGCCACCAGCGCCTTTAGCCGTGCCAATGAAGTGCATGACACCACCATCGGCTGGCGGTTCGTCAACAAGTTGATGAAGGCCCAGTATGGCGTCGATTCGATGCCTGAGACGGCCGAAAACGTGGCCGAAGATTTCGGGATCAGTCGCACAGATCAGGACGCATTCGCCTTGCGCTCGCAACAGCGGACGGCGGCGGCGCAGACGGCTGGCGTCTTCGCTGAAGAAATCACACCAGTGATCATACCTCAGCGCAAAAGTGATCCCAAAGTTATCGATACTGATGAGCACCCTCGCGCGGAAACAACCGCCGAGGGCCTGGCCAAACTCCGCGCACCGTTCCGCGAGGGCGGGTCGGTGACGGCGGGCAACGCGTCCGGGATCAATGATGGCGCGGCGGCTTTAATCATCGCCAGCGAAGAGGCCATCAAACGTCACGGGCTGACGCCACGGGCACGGATCGTGGCAGGCGCTTCGGCAGGTGTTGCACCGCGCATCATGGGCTATGGCCCTGCACCTTCTACACAAAAACTGCTGAGCCGAGTTGGCATGAGCATCGACCAGATCGACGTGATCGAGTTGAACGAGGCCTTTGCTGCACAGGCCCTAGCGGTCACGCGCGCCCTTGGGTTGCCCGATGACGCGACGCATGTGAATCCAAATGGCGGCGCCATCGCCCTTGGTCATCCCCTAGGCATGTCAGGTGCGCGTTTGGCTCTAACGGCCACAAATCAGCTCAATCGGAGCGGAGCTGCGCTAGCACTGTGCACAATGTGCATCGGTGTCGGCCAAGGTATTTCCGTACTACTGGAGCGCGTTTAACTGGGCATCGGAAAACATGATAGCCGGGATACGCATATAATATTTCTGCGATCAGCAAGCCCTCGCTAATCTCGATGCAATTCAAAATCCAATGACCTCATACGGTCGAAACTCATGTTTGGGAGGAAACAAACGTGTTCACACTTGCTAAGATCAAAACAGCCTTAACCGGCACTGTCCTAGCGGTTGCCGCTTCCATGGCACAGGCTGCGGATTTTCCCGAGCGCCCGATCGACCTGATCGTCGGCTTCAAGGCAGGCGGCGGCACCGACACCTACGCCCGTGCGCTGGCCAGCGCGGCTGACGCACATCTGGACGGGCAGCCCGTTGTTGTCGTCAATAAACCCGGAGGTGGCGGCCTTGTTGGTGGTCGCTTTGTTGCAGACCAGCCGCCCACCGGGTACACCCTCTATCTGGCGTCCGCGGGTTCGATGGTTCTGAAAAATCTGATCAAACCACAGGTTGTTTCGGAAAAAGACTTCAAAATGGTCGGCACCATTGGTGAGCTGACCGCCGGCATCTTTGTCCCCACTGGTTCGCCGATCCAATCGCTGGACGAGTTGATCGAAGCAGCCAAAACTTCGGACACCAAACTGCGTTGGGGTCACACTGGTCGCGGCAACGTCTGGCACATGGCGGGTCTGGGTGTTCTGAACCCCAACGACGTCAAAGCCAAGGACGTTCCATTCAAAGGTGGCTCAGGCGTGCGTGCTGCGCTGACCAGCGCAGATGTTGATTTTGGCGTCATGGGCGCGCACCTGGGCCGTGGGTTTGAGGACGACGTGCGCCTGCTGGCCGTGTTGTCAAACGACCGTCACCCGGCGGCGCCTGATGCCCCTTCGGCCAAGGAACTGGGCGTCGACTTCATCCCAGTTTCAACCCCGATGATCGTGATGGCTCCTGCTCGCACCTCTGACGAGGTTGTTGCGCAACTGTCCGATGCCTTGGTCGCGATCACTCAGGAAACTGCCTATATCGACACCCTCTCCAAGGCCGGCCTGCCGACTTCGAGCGTGAGCGGCCCCGATACCGCGTCGGCTATCGAAAACTCGAAGGTCGAGTGGGGCAAGTTGTTGGAAACCCTGGAATGACCGAGGGTGTTCAAAGTGAAGTGGCGCGCAAGACTGCGCGCCACAACATTTTTGCCGGATTGGCCTTGGTGGTGCTCGCGGCTTTCTTTTTCTGGAAATCCTTCAACATCTCGCTGGATTTCATTGATGAGGAAGGCATCGGACCAAGGTTCTTTCCACAAGCCATCTGTGTCGCCCTGGGCTTGATCGGCGTGACCATGACTGTTTTTGGCCTGCGCAAGCAAGTCGCCCCTGCTGACAAGTCAAGCTTTGAGATCAAACGCTTCTTTTCCGACGCAGTGCCGCTCTTTGCTTTGGGAATCGCCTTCGTCTGGATGTTCGGCGCCTTTGGTTACGTCACAGCCTGTTTCGTGCTGCTTTTGGTAGCCGCGTTGATCTTCGCCGTGCGTGGCCCTGCCCTGATCCTGTTGCCTGTCTGTGCGACCGTCGCGCTCTATCTGCTGTTCTTCAAGCTGATGACCGTGTTTGAACCGGAGGCGACCATTTTCAACCCCCTGGCCCTGATCGGGCTGAAGTGAGGGATATGACATGGAACTTCTGAACGGTTTCTACACCATCTTCACCACGCCCGAGACGCTTATGTTTGTAGTGCTTGGCGCGGTCCTGGGTGTCATCGTGGGTGCTGTGCCGGGGCTGACGGCCTCGGCCGCGATCGCCATGCTGGTGCCAATCACGTACTACATCGACCCGCTGTCGGCATTGGCGTTTCTTTACGTCATCGGCAAGGCTGGACGGTTCGGGGGGTCGATTTCCGCGATCCTGTTCAACACGCCTGGGACAACGGCGGCTGCGGCCACAGTGATCGACGGGCACGCGCTGACCAAGAAAGGACAGGCGGGCAAGGCGTTGAAAACGGCGACTGTGGCCTCGGTCATTGGCGACTTTGTCGGTGAGTTCATCCTGATTTTTGGCGCTCTGACTATTGCGCAGTTGACCCGAGAATTGGGTCCGCCCGATTACTTCGCGATCTATGTCTGTGCCTTCCTGATCATCGGTTCTGTCATTTCAGACTCGGTACTCAAAGGCATCGCATCGACTCTGTTTGGGGCAACGCTGGCGATGATCGGTCTGGATCCGATTACATCCGAGCCGCGGTTCGATTTCGGTATGGTCGAACTCTACAACGGCTTCTCGCTGGTACCGCTTCTTATTGGTCTGTTCGTGATCTCCGAAGTTTTTGCTCAAGTTTTCCCTGCGCGCAAAGGTCAAGAACATCATGACGAAATCCGCGCCAAGAATCCCGATGACGACCGCCTAAGCTGGGCCGAGGTCAAGCGCTGCCTGCCCTTCATCGGGCGTGGTTCGGTGATCGGTTCGATGGTGGGTCTGATTCCGGGTGTTGGCTCCGCCGTGGCGTGTTTTGTGGCTTATGGTTCGTCCAGGGCGAAAGCTGCAAACAAAGATGAATGGGGCAAAGGGGCGATCGAAGGCGTCGCGGCACCTGAAGCGGCCAATAACGCCGTGTCCGGTCCGTCGATGATCCCGCTTTTGGCGCTTGGTGTGCCCGGATCGACCATTGCGGCGATGCTCATGGGCGTGTTTCTGATCCATGGCATCCAAGTGGGGCCAAAGATCTTTGAGACCTCGGGCGACATCGTTTACGGTTTGTTCGCAGCCGGATTGATCGGGATCGCTCTATATGGTCTCATTGGCTGGTTCGGTGGTCCACTGATCGGTCGTGTGATCGACAAGGTGCCGCAGCGCCTGATCTATCCAACGATCCTGGCGGTGGCGCTGATCTCGGCCTACACGGCGCGCTCGTCGATGTTCGATGTCACCGTTGCCTGCCTCTTTGGTCTGATCGGCTACTTCATGCGGACTCTGAACTTCAGCCCCGCTGCCACGATCATTGCTTTTGTTCTGGCACCAGGTGCCGAACAAGCGCTGCGCCAATCGGTGCTACTGACCGATGACGGCTTTGGCATCTTCCTGCACCGTCCTGTTGCGCTGGTGTTCTTTGCCATACCGCTGGTTGCCATTGGTATTCGGATCATCGCCCGCATGCGGACGTCGAACCAAGCGCCCACGCCGCAAACCTGAAACCATGGGTTCGGGCGTATTTGCGCCCGGACCAACCCTGCAGGATCGCTAACATGCTGGATCACCCCTCCGAATCCTTGTCTCGGTATCTCGATGCGCTGCGCATAGAGGGATTTTCTGGTGATGTCGAAAACGATGAAGGCGCTCGTCTGGTCGCCGCCACGGACAACAGCATCTATCACATTACTCCCGACGCGATTCTGTTTCCCAAATCCGGCAAGGACGTCGCAATACTGGCCCGATTGGCGCAAGAGCATGACATTGCCCTGACAGCACGCGGTGGTGGAACGGGAACCAACGGGCAATCGCTGAACGCAGGTGTGATTGTAGACATGTCGCGCCACATGCGGGGTATCGAGACCCTGGATCTGCAGGCGGGAACTGTCACGGTTCAGCCCGGTGTCGTGCTGGACCAGCTCAACACTTTTCTCGAACCCCACGGATTTTTCTTTGCACCCACGGTGTCGACATCTTCTCGGGCAACAATCGGCGGTATGTTTGCCACCGATGCCAGCGGCAAAGGCAGCCGGATCTATGGGCGCATGTCTGATCATGTCATCGCAGCGGATGTAATTCTGGCCAACGGACGGCCTGTCTCTGTCACCACTCGCGGATCACTTGATGCGGAGCTTGGTCAAATGGGACATGCTCTGCGTCAGGACTTGGACGACAAGGCCGCCGAGATCGCCCGACGTTTCCCAAAGCTGAACCGGGGGCTGACCGGCTATAACCTTGATCAGGCGCGCGGCACGTCGGGTGAATTCGACTTTATCAAGCTTCTGGCCGGGTCAGAGGGGACATTGGCGCTGACCACGCAATTGACCCTGCGACTGACACCAATTCCAAAACAACGGGCGCTGACAGTTCTGGCTTATGACGACTGCACTTTGGCGCTCAGACATGTTCCGCATCTGGTGCAGGCAGATCCAAGCGCAATAGAGTTTCTGGATGACAAGATCCTTGCCCTTGCCGCCGCCTCGCCCATGTGGAGCGAGCTTGAGGGCGTGCTGGGCCAGATCGGCGATGCTGGCGGGTTCCTGTTTGTCGAGTTCATCGGTGAAACGGTTGAAGAGGTCACAGCCGGTCAAGAACGTCTGGCCCGAATTCTGAACCAAAACCACGTGTATGTCACAGCACAGGTGACCACGGCAGAACCCGACGAAATGTCAGCATTGTGGGAAATGCGCAAACGCTCTGTAGGACTGCTGGCCGCGGTTGAGACAAAGCGGATCGGGCTGCCTTTTGTCGAAGATGCCGCTGTACCGCCCGAAAACTTGTCATCCTTTGTCGCCGAATTCGGCGCGCTTCTGGATCAATTCGAGTTATCTTATGGCATGTTTGGGCATGCAGATGTCGGCTGCGTCCATGTCCGCCCAATGCTGAACATGCGAGAGCCGCAGGATCGGGCGATGATCCGCAAAGTCTCGGACGCGGTATCGGACCTGTGTCAGAAACACGGAGGCCTGATTTGGGGCGAGCATGGCAAGGGCGTGCGCGGCGAATATGTTGAACGCTATGTTGGTCCCGAGCTTTATGCGGTGATGCGCAAAATCAAGGCTTGGTTTGATCCCGACAATCGCCTGAACCCCGGCAAGTTGGTGACAGCCGCCGAAAGCGATCTGACGGTGATGAAGATCGACGCCGTACCCATGCGCGGCCCTCGCGATGCGGAAATCAACGAAGAAAACTTTGGCGCCTTCGAACGCGCGATTGCCTGCAATGGCAACGGGGCGTGCCACAACTGGGCACCTAGCGATCCAATGTGCCCGTCCTACAAGGCTACGCACGATAAGGTTCAGGCCCCCAAGGGTCGCGCCAGCCTATTCCGCGAATGGGCGCGTCTGCGCTCAACCGGCGAGGATGCCGCCCTTGTTGAAGAGGCGCTGAAACGCAGTCTGGACACGTGCCTGTCCTGCAAATCCTGCACCGGTCAATGTCCGGTCCGCGTAGATATCCCGGCGATGAAATCCGCCTTTTTGCATCAGTACTTCCAGACCCGCGCGCGCCCTGCACGCGATCACCTGCTGCGCCACATGGAGGGGCTTTCGCTTGCCTTCCGCAAGCTGCCGCGTCTGGCAAATCTGGTGTTGGGGAACAGCTTGACCAGGGCTGTGTTGAACCGGGGATTTGGCCTTGTCGATATCCCGCGCTATGCGCCGCTGACCGCAGAACAGGCGGTGCAAAACGCCGGGGGTCACATTGTTTATCCGGACACGACACCATCGAAATGGGGTCAGAATCCGGCACTTTTGATCCTCGACAGTTTCACTGGCGCATTCGACACCGGCGTGGTTGCGCAATCAACAGCCCTGTTGAAGAAGCTGGGATTTACTGTCTGGGCCATTCCACCTGTGGCCAATGGCAAGGCACGGCAGGTGCGTGGCATGATGGATGCCTTTGAAACGCAGCGCGATCAGACAACCGCTTTTTTGTTGCGGGTCATGCCCGACGATCTGCCCTTGATCAGCCTTGAACCCGCCGTGACCGACCTGCTGAACAAGGAATACGATCTGGGCGCGCGAAAAGTCATGTCATTGGACCTATTCCTGTCTGACATTCTGCACTCACTTCCCCAAATGCCCGTTGATGACACGGGGCGCTATACCTTGTTTTCACACTGTACCGAGAAAACAGCCGACCCCGCCACCCCCCGGCGCTGGCAAGCAGTGTTTCGGCATTTCGGCCTGACGCTCGACATCGCCAGCACCGGGTGTTGCGGCATGGCTGGGCTGTTCGGCCACGAAGCCGAACACCGCGACATGTCTAGCCAACTTTTCGAAATGTCTTGGCGCGAACCCTTAAACGCTGCCGGAACTGGCGCTTTGGCGACCGGGTTTTCCTGCCGATCCCAGACGGGGCGGTATGGCAACGTCAAACCCGCACATCCCAGCTCCGCACTTTTGGCGCGGATTGAAGCGCACGCACAAAATGGAGGCCGCAATGACCACCCCTAACATGATTGTCCTGATGTCTGATGAACACGCATCCAACATCATGGGATGCGCCGGACACCCATTTATCAAGACACCCAATCTTGACCGGCTGGCCGCGCGGGGCACCTTATTCGAAAACGCCTATACCAACGCGCCCATCTGCGTGCCTGCACGCGCCAGTTTTGCAACTGGTAAATATGGCCATCAGACCGGCCATTGGGACAATGCCACACCTTACACGGGCGAGCCGAAGTCATGGGGCCATTACCTGCAGCAAAACGGTAACCCGGTGGGTTCGATCGGCAAACTGCACTACCGCAACGCATCTGACCCAGTCGGGTTGGATTTCCAGCAGATCCCGATGCATCTGGTCAACGGTGTCGGCGACGTGCTGGGATGTGTACGAGAGCCGTTGCCGCGCCGTTGGAAAGCCCGCGATCTGGCCGACAGCGCAGGCGCAGGTGAAACTTCGTACACCACCTATGATCGCAACATCACCGATGCCGCATGCGAATGGATTGCCGAACGTGGCAATGAACAGGCGGGCGACAAGCCATGGACAGTTTTCATCTCGATGGTTGCGCCCCATTTCCCGCTGACCGCACCACAGGAGTTTTATGACCTGTACAAGGACATGGATCTCAAACCTTCGAAACCTGCGCGCGAGGATGACCACCCCTGGCTCAAGGCACTGCGCCATTGCTTTGTCTACGACAATTTTAATGAGGAACGCACACAGGCCGCGCTGACCGGTTATTTTGGGCTGGTCAGTTTCATGGACTACAATGTTGGCCGAATTCTGGATGCGATCGAAGCTGCTGGGCTGAACGACAACACAAATGTCATCTATGTCAGCGACCACGGCGACAACATGGGCGAGCGTGGCATGTGGGGCAAATCCAACATGTACGAAGAGGCCGCCGCCATTCCATTGATCTTGGCCGGACCAGACGTGCCCGGCGGCAAGGTCAGCAAGACACCGGTGTCGCTGGCAGATGTCTTTCCCACCGTACTGGAGTGCGCTGGTCTTAAGGCCAATGACCCTGAGTTGCCCGGCCGCTCGTTGTTCCGGATTGCGGCTGAGGAAGATTGCCCTGACCGCGCTGTATTCTCAGAGTATCATGCTGCCGGCGCCATGTCGGGGGCATTCATGATCCGCAAGGGCCCGTGGAAATACATTTATTACACCGGCTATGAGCCACAGCTCTTCAATCTTGACACCGACCCGGGTGAAGTCATCGATCTGGGGACCGCGCCCGAGTACGAAGCGACCCGTGCCCAACTGCATACTGAACTGCTCAAGGTTTGTGACCCGGATGCGGTTGACCGTCAGGCCAAAGCTGATCAGGCGGCGATCATCGCGAAACATGGCGGTGTTGAGGCGGTACTGGAACGTGGCGGGTTTGGCGCAACCCCTGCCCCGGGCGTTAACGCTGACTTTGTCGCGTCAAACGGCACCTCGACATGACTGGGGCCAACGCAGAAATCCCGAGCTGCGCGGCCCCGGATGGGGCACCGCGCGCGCCGCAATTTACAATGCCACCATTGGCCTGCGATTGCCATTCCCACGTGTTCGGCCCGCCAGAACGGTACCCGATGGTGCCGGACAGATTGTATACCCCTCCGGAAGCGTCATTGGCATCATATGAACATTTGCTTAAAACATTGGGGTTTCAGCGCGCTGTTATCGTACAGCCCAGCATTTACGGCACCGACAATCGTGCGACGCTTGAGGCCACGGCTACCGACCCTGAACGCTACCGTGCTGTGGTCGTGGTTGACGCTTCGATCACCGAGGATGAGTTGCAGCACATGCATGATCAGGGCGTGCGCGGAGTCCGGGCCAATCTGCTGTTCAGCGGTGAAAAGGCGATGACCGAGGTACGCACTATCGCCGACAAGATCGCGCCGATGGGCTGGCATCTTCAGGTGTTGCTCGACGTCAGCGCTTTCCCCGATCTTTACGCCTTTTTCTCGACCCTGCCGCTGCAGACCGTTTTTGACCATATGGGGCACTTTCCAGTGGCAGGGGGCATCGATTCAGAAGGGTTTCAGGCTTTGTTGAACCTGATGGGCACAGGCAAGGCCTGGAGCAAACTTTCAGGCGCATATCGGATCACTGGTCGGGCTACGCTGCCTTATGAAGATGTCACACGCGTCGCGCAGGCATTGGTTGCGGCGAACCCAGATCAGGTTGTCTTTGGGACCGACTGGCCGCACCCACATATTCCGGTCGCTATGCCCAATGACGGCGATTTGTTGGATGAATTGGCGACTTGGGCCCCATCCGCAGAAACTCGGAAAGCAATCCTGTCAGATAATCCGGCGCGCCTTTACGGCTTCTGACCTTCGGTTTGCACATGCCGAAACGTGCCTCGGATAATACCGCTGTCAAACAGTTCGTGGCAGATATCCAGCAACTCTTGCCGAACGGCCCGCGATCCCGCGTTCAGCGGCTGATTGCGTGGCCAGGTCAAGTAAACTTCGCGGATCAAATCTGGCTTGACCAAACGTTTTGCAGAGATTTCCCCGCGGCGCCAAAGTGCATCAATTGACGGCCACGGCAGCACACCCGACGTTACACCGCTGCGGATGTAGCTAAGCCTCAGCCGGGCGGATTCTGTTGTGACACGCAAGTTCAGCGCTCGACCCATCTTTTCAGCCACATCTTCGACAATTTCGCGGACAGCATGAGACTGCTGGCTCAAGACCAATGGCGTAGAGAACAAGGCTTTGACATCGATGGTTTCATCCCCGGAACAGGGTTTGTCGCCCTCTTTGCGTCGGGTCACCAAGTACAAAGGTTCCGTATAGAGATGCAGATACTCAGCCTTGGACGCTTTTTCGCGGGTCGCCAGGATACCCAGATCCACGCGGCTGTTTTCAATCATCTCTTTCACGTTCAACGCCAGCTCCTCCAGAATTCGAAGCTCGACCTCGGGATACTTCTCGGCCACCCTTTCCAACAACAACGGCGCAACATGAACGCCCAACATCGGCGGCACGACGATCGAAACTTCACCACGGGGCGTATCCGCCTCTTTCCGGACGTCATCGGTGGCTTGCTTCATCTGCGCCACTATCTTGCGGGCGTGTTGATACAGAACTTCGCCAGCCTTTGTCGGTTTGACCCCCCGTGATGAGCGTATCAGCAATTCGGTGGTAAGTTCTTCTTCCAGATTTGCGATATGCTGGCTCAACGCGGGCTGGGCAATATGGAGTACCCTCGCGGCACTGGAAACACTGCCCTGATCAACGATTGAAATGAAATAGCGAAGCTGACGGATGTTCATATCAAACTCTAGCAATTTAAGCAGTCTAAACCACTATAGCCGTGCCAGAGAAAGAAGAAAATCTGATATCAGTTCAACGCAGATCCTGCGCAAACGATGACCGCATCTGCGCCGCCCAAATACCATCAATCCGTGTAACCACCCACAGCGAAGGAAAAGACACCAAGGGCAGCCTGTCGTGGTCGAACCGGTTCACCATTACGTCCAAATGCACTTTGCTTTCGCTGGATTGCAGCACGTTCAGATGCCCCCATTCGGTATGGCCCCAATCGCCCCCAGCCCTCGTCTTAAAATCGCTGAAATAGCTGTCTGGGGTTTCCCAGATCTTTACCGCCTCGCCGGACAATCGATAATGTGGAAAGTGGAGCGTCGTTGATATGCCCGTGGCATCACGCGCATTCAGTGCCTGCACATGGCGATGCATGACCTCTTTGGCGGCCGCAATTGCGTCATTGTTCATTTGTGCCCCACTTTCGAACCGACGGATCCAATCAGAGATCCCAGATTTGGTAAAAACAGTATCAACGCGGGATTCGGTTCAAAAATACCTTTTTGATATGAGTGTTAGAAGAAATTCGGATCACGAGCTGATGGATTAGCTCGTGCACGGATTGAATAATTCCGGCAAGTTGGTTCCCAAAACACACCAAATTGGCACCAAGTCAGGGTTCAGAAATGTCCGCCAGAATGCCCAAAATTCCCTCACTCAGGCTGTTTGTTGAGGTCATGCAGGCAGGGACAATCGCAAGCGTCGCTGAGAAGATGCATTTGACGCCATCTGCGGCCAGCAGAATGCTATCGGCGTTAGAGCGTGATCTGGAACTGAAACTGTTTAGCAGAGAACGGCAGCGCCTGATCCCTACCGAGGCAGCTGAAACCTTTTTACCCGAAGCAATTCGAGCGCTCAGTGTCGTAGATGAGCTGCCGCGAATTTCCGATGCCATTCGGAATGGCGCGACCAAGGAGCAGACGATCCGGATACTCGGGTTTCCGCGAATGGCCGAGCAAATTCTCCCAAACGCCGTTCGCCGCTATTACCGTGAGACCAAGTCCAACACTCGTGTCAGCATCAGCGTTGAGGCCCGACATAGTATCAAACGTTGGGCTGCATCGCGCATGTTCGACATTGCGCTCACGACGGTTCCCGTGGTGCATGCCGGCGTTCGCGGAGAGCCAATCATCGACTTTCCCTTGTGCGTTACTTTACCTCGGACACATGGTTTGTCTGACCAACGTGAAATTCCTGTTCAGGCTTTGGCCAATGAACCTCTGTCGCTGATAGAGAGCGGTTCGATCATGCGTCAACGCATTGCTCGGGTGTTCGACAGCGCGGGGCTGATCCCAAACGTTCGGCAAGAAAGCGGAACGGTTGACGTCGCGATCAATATCGGGCTGGCAGTCGGCAGTTTGACCATTACGGACGGCATTTTCTCCAAGGCCCTGCTTGGGGAAACCCATGTGCTGCGCCGCATTAATACACAGCATTCTATTCCTGTTGGCTTCGTCGTCCCCGTCGACAATGAAGTCGACGGAGCCGCTGCACTCATGAAAGAAGCGATCCGACATGAGGTTCTGGCGTATAGGCAAGAATTGGACAAGATACTGGATGCCGACTAATCGGCAGGCTCAGATCTTCTCCAGATTGACTTTCTTGCCGGGAATGGGCGAGGCCGCAATGGAGCCGGAGTTTCTTACCGCGTCATAGCCGCCCAACTCATCAATCCGGGCCAACTGATCAGCCTTGCTGAGCGCGTTCAGCTCTTCGGGATTGACCATCTCGCACAGCAGTGCCGAAAGCTCTGCCTCTTTTGGGTGGGTGTTCCCACCGGCCAGCAAATCGATTGCTTCATCAGGGTCAGTCGCCAGATTAAAAAGCTGGTTGGGCATATCGACGTGATAGATCAGTTTCCAGTCACCCTGCCGTATCAGGAAACTGGAATTTACACTTCCCATCGCATGATACTCGGAAAACCCCGTTCTCTTTGGCTGCTCGCCATTGATCACTTGCAAAAGCGACCAACCCGGCAGGCCCCCGTCCTTTGGGGTTGGCACGTCAAACAGATCCAAAATAGTCGGGAACAGGTCCACATGACTGACACAATCTGATACCGTCCTACCCTCCGGCAATCCTGGACCGGCCAAAATTAGTGGAACACCGGCGGAATGCTCATACAGATTGGCCTTGCCCAGAATACCATGAGCACCAATTGCCTCTCCGTGATCCGATGTGTAAGCTATCCGCGTGGCGTCAGTCAGGCCCAGTTCTTCAGCCATATCAATTACTTTGCCAATTTCTGCGTCGGTCTGAGTGATCAGGGCGCAGTATCCGGCATAGGCATTTCTCAAGAATGCTTCGTCCATGCCCTGAGGCAACTGATTCATCCACGCAAGATACGCCATAGCTGGATGGTCATAGCGATCTGTCGCTTCCCACGTGGACGGCAAAGGCATGTCTTCCGGAGTGTACAGATCCCAGAACTCCTGTTTCGCCCGGAACGCGGGATGCGGACTGGGATAAGACACGATCAAGGCCCACGGCTCAGCGTTGTCGGCATTGGCGCGCAACCAGTCGATTGCGCGTTCGGTGATCTGGCGGTCATAAATCTGGTAATCTGTCTCTCCCGGCCCAGAATTCCCATAGATTGCCTTGTGACCCGCCCGACTTGGTACCCCATCTTCAGTTGCTCGCAACAACGTCAGTGGGGATCCAATGCCATCGACTACGTGCATCGTGTGAATTTCCTCGGCAAATCCATTGTCATCTTGCTCTGACCGATAATGCAGTTTCCCAATTGCAGTGACTGGCACGTTTGCGTCGCGCAGCCGATGGTGCCAGGTCTTAACTGATCCATCATACATCGTCGCGTTATCCCAGAACCTGGTTTGGTGAGGATACTGGCCCGTGGCGATCGCTGCGCGAGCTGGGCAACACAAAGTTGTGGCGGCGTAAGCGTTTTCAAAACGAACCCCACGCCCGGCAAGTTTGTCCAGGCTCGGGGTGAGCACAATTGAATGCCCCGCTGCGCCAAGAAAGTTGCGCGCATGATTGTCTGTCACAAAAAAGATAAAATTGCCGGGCGTTGCCATGGAGTTTCCTCAGATCAAATCCATTTACGCAATGTCATAACGGCAACTACCACGCGAGTTCGTGCAAAATTGGAAACAACTGGTTCGAAATTGACCAGCTTGACTCAGGAATTCAATTGGATCTGCGGCTCAAAAGCTCCGCGGCTTGCCCCAGTTCTCAAAACATGTGCGCAAACGGCAACTTACGCCTGGAGTCTGTCCATTCAAACATTTTGCCGAACTAGCCGGGTAACACCGATACGATCGCTGATTCAGCTCGCCATGCTCAAAAATTTGCAACAGAACCATAGGCGTGCCAGTAAATCGCCGCCACTGGCCCTTCCAAAAGTTTGCGACACATCCCATTCATTCAGAGGGTACGCCACATGTGCAGGTTCAAGACCATTGCTTCAGCGGCGGCAACGCTCGACGGAAGCGAAGTGTCGCACATGATCCATAGCGGCCAACTCACGCCCGAACTTTGTCCATTTCAGCAGTTCGCTGAGCTCGCCACCTGACTCACAAGCGAGTGCTCAAACAACTCAACGGGCTCAAATCTTGGCGACAAAACCAGATGAAGGTGCTGTTCAGTGGGTCAACAGCTCTGACGGATGACAGAAAAAGATGCACGCTGCCTTAGTTTGGCCCCTAAGCACCGGCACCAGTGAACTCGTCAAACGCTTCCAGCGCTTTTGCGCCAAAGGCGATCGAAGGACCGCCACCCATATAGCCGATCATCTCCAATGCTTCGCAAAACTCCTCGCGGGTAGTGCCGAGCCGGACAAGCGATTTGGTGTGAAACCCGATACAACTGTCGCAACGCGTCGAAATTGCAATGCCCAGGGCGATCAGCTCCTTGGTCTTTTCATCCAGCGCGCCATTGCGTTTGGCGGCTTTGGACATCGAGTTGAACCCCTCGAACATATCCGGCGCCTGTTTCTGCAAAACGCCTATACGTTCCATTGTTTCAGTGAGAAATCCGCTCCAGGACATCGTGTCTTTCCTTTTCTTGAATGGTTCTGTTAGCTGGCAATATGCGATTGGAAGAGATGACCTGGACCGAGGTCGAGACATACCTCAAAACCCGAAAGGGAGTTATTCTGCCGACCGGGTCCATCGAACAGCACGGACCCATCGGTCTGATCGGTACGGATGCCATTTGCGCGCGCGAGATCGCCTGGGCTGCGGCCGATATCGCTAGCGCGATAGTGGCACCCGAACTGGCTTACGCCCCTGCGCCGTTCAACATGAGCTTTCCGGGCACCGTCTCGCTGAGCACCGGTCTCTACGGCGATCTGGCGAGAGAGGTTATGCATGGGCTGGCCCACCATGGATTCTCGATGATCTATGTTTTGAACGGCCACGGTGCCAACCTTGAGCCCTTGCGGAAGGCGGCCCACGACGTAAGTGCGACAGTCCGAATTCGGAGCTGGTGGGACTTTGACCGGGTCAACAAACTCCGACGTGGCTACTACGGCGACTGGGAGGGTATGCACGCCACCCCATCCGAGGTCGCGATTACACAGGCCACCCATCGCGTTGTTCAGGCCAGAGTCACGAGTCCTCCGCGCAAGCTTTCTGCCGAGTACATCGCGGCCCACGCGGGTGACCGCCATGGGCCGCCCGATGAACATCGGCGCGACTTTCCCGATGGGCGCGTTGGGTCCTATTCTGAACTGGCCCGACCCGAACACGGGCGTGAACTCGTCAATGCCGCGGCGCAGGCCGTCGCCGCGGATTTCGCCAGCTTTGTTCATTGATCAGCGGCTTTCGTCCGATCTCATTTTTCGTTCCAGCCAGCGCACGAAGAAGCTGATGATCAGGACGAGAACAAGATATTCAAAGATCAAAAGCGTATAGATCTCAAGCGGTCGGTAT
This sequence comes from Ruegeria sp. CDSB013, assembly GCF_059611165.1. NCBI lineage: Bacteria > Pseudomonadati > Pseudomonadota > Alphaproteobacteria > Rhodobacterales > Roseobacteraceae > Ruegeria > Ruegeria sp. CDSB013. Next base: position 232,851 of record NZ_JBXWPA010000006.1, read on the forward strand.
TCCGTTACGACCAACTCGTTGGCACGGCGCGTCAACTCCTGCATCCCGATCACCGAGGCAAAGGCGGACATCTTTACAATATAGATGAACTGGTTCGCCAACGGGGGTAGAATCCGCTTAATCGCCTGCGGCAGGATTACATACTGCATCGTCTGGCGGTAGTTCAGGCCAACAGTTTTTGCCGCTTCGGTCTGACCCTTGTCAATCGACTGGATGCCCGAGCGGTAGATCTCGGCGGTGAATGCACTATCCGAAATGGCCAGCGTGATGATCGCGCCCCAGAACGCGTCGATGCTGATATTGATACCGATTGATTTCAGAACAACCGGGAATCCGTAAAATACCCAGAACAACATCGGCAGGAGCGGTATGGCGCGGATGAATTCAATGTAGACCCTGCTTGGTAACCGCAGCCATCGGTTTGAAGACATGCCCGGCAGGGCAACCAGAAGCCCGATGGCCATTGATAGAACGGCGGCAATCAACGACAGGCTGATCGTCGACCAGAAACCCGACAAAAGAAATCGGATGTTGTTCTGACCCGTTTCTGTAGAGGGGTTGACGACGTACCATCCCCAGTTGCCCGAAGAACTACAACCGGCGAGAATGACAAGCGCACAAAGAGCGACAAGCGTTGTACGTTTCATGTGATACCCCTTAGTGCTGAAGGATCTGGCTGAGGAAAAGCTTGCAACGTTCTGATTTAGGTGCCTCGAAGAAATCTTCGGGTGTACCTGTTTCGATCACCTCGCCCTGATCCATAAAGATCATCCGGTCCGCTGCCTTGCGCGCGAACCCCATCTCGTGGGTGACGCAGATCATCGTCATTCCCTCTTGGGCAAGATCCACGATCACGTCGAGCACTTCTGAAATCATTTCGGGGTCTAGCGCCGAGGTGGGCTCGTCAAAAAGCATGATCTTGGGCTCCATGCAAAGTGAGCGCGCTATGGCGACCCGTTGTTGCTGACCACCGGAAAGTTCGGTTGGCCGCTTGTGCGCCTGATCAGGAATCCGGACTCGTTCGAGATATGTCATGGCGCGTTCTTCCGCGTCCGATTTCGACAGGCCACGTGCCTTGATTGGTCCTAGCGTCAGATTTTGGAGAATTGTCAGGTGGGGGAACAAGTTGAACTGCTGAAACACCATGCCAACCTCGGATCGGATTTCTTCGGCGGCCTTTTTGTCCGTCATTTTGATCCCGTCGACCGTGATCGAACCGGAATCATGCTCCTCCAGAGAATTCACACATCGTATGAGCGTTGATTTGCCGGATCCCGAAGGCCCGCATACAACAATTCTTTCCCCAAGCGAGACATCCAGATTGATGTCTCTGAGCGCGTGATAGTCTCCGTACCACTTATTCAAGTCGCGGATTGTGATGACCGGCGATGCATCTGACATAGACCTGCCCCTTTGAGATTGTTAGCGTAAGACTAGCTTTGCCTTCAAATTAAAACTATACAAAATGTGATAAATACAGACATAAATCTGGTTGCGAACGCGCGAACAAAAGGGGAGGAAGCGATGAAGCTGCTGAAATCAATGGGCCTGGCCGCGGGTCTTGTACTTGGAATGCTCACAGGGGCGGCCAATGCCCAATCGGCTCTGAATGACATACTGAACAATGGGGTGCTGAAAGTCGGGACAACCGGCGACTGGAACCCGATGTCCGTCCGGGATCCGGCAACCAATTCCTACAAGGGATATGATATCGACGTCATGACCCAACTCGCCGAAGATCTGGGCGTGGAGCTTGAATTCGTGGCAACGGATTGGAAGACCCTGGTAAACGGTGTCGTTGCCGGGAACTATCACATTACAGGTTCGGCCTCTATCAGCCCGCCCCGCCTGAAAGCTGCCGGGTATTCGAATAGCTATATCTCAGTTGAAATCTATCCCTTTACGACTGAAGAAAAGGCTGAAAACTTCTCGGATTGGGACTCGATCAACAACGGGGAAGTCAAGGTTGCGACCACCTTGGGGACGACATTCGAGAAAAGCGTCCGCGAGTGGTTCCCTGACGCTGATATCAAGGTTGTTGAGGCACCGGCACGCGGTTTCCAAGAGGTTCTGGCAGGGCGCGCTGATGTTTTCATCACATCGAATATCGAAGGTTCGACCTTGCTCGAAAAATTCCCAAACCTGCGTCAGATTGAAGTAACTGAGGCGCGTGCACCGACACCGATCGCGATGCTGATGCCCCAAAGCGATCAGGTATGGATCAACTACGTGAACAGCTGGATCGAACTGCGCCAGTCGCAGGGATTCTTCGCGGCGACCGCCGCAAAATGGGGCCTGTAACGTTCTGACTTTGACACTGTAAAAGGCCCGCTGTGATAATCAATCGGTGGGCCTTTTCTGTGCGCTACGTCAGTAATCGAGATGTCAGGAGAGACCGATATGCGCATTGACATGCATTCCCATTACTACGGTGGTGGGCTGGTCGAAACTTTGCGCGCCCGAAAGTCGCATCCTCGCCTCCGAACGCGCAGAGATGGGGTCACTGTGATGTCAGCGATGAATGGAGAATTTCCGTTCACCGATGCCTATCATGACCCGCAAGTGTGTCTGGCCGAAATGCGAAAGCAGGGACTGACGCACCGCTTGCTGACCTTCCCCGGAGCACTTGGCGCTGATCTGTTGCCCGCCACGGAAATTGCACCGGTCATCTCTGCCTTTAACGATCACCTTGCCCAGTTGGGAATTGATAGCGATGGTGCCCTGATCGGGCTGGCCGGAGTGCCGCTGGATGATCTTGATATTGCCTGTGCAGAGCTTCGCCGTGTTCGTCGCGATCTGGGTTTGCCGGGAATTATTTTGCCGTCGAACTATTTCAACTCTCTGGCCGAAGCTGACTCATTGCGACCGCTATTGGAAGCGGCAAACGAATACGGCTGTCACATCATGCTGCACCCTGGTCTGAAAGTCGGGCAAAACCCGCCGCCGCGCCCCGCGGACCTGATGCAATACCGACTGTCCGCAGTGGAACTGCAATCCAGCGCTTCTCAGGTCGCCTTGACCATGATCATGTCAGACCTGTTGGATTCTTACCCGGCTGTTTCCTTTCAGATAGTCAATTTGGGCGGCACGCTCCCCTTTATTTTTGAGCGGTTAGAAAGCATTGCGCGGCATCGCAACCCGGATGATCCGTTCCCGACCCAGCGTCTGCGTCGGCTCTGGTACGATTGCGCTTCGCTTGGGCCACGTGCGTTGGAGGCAGCTGTTAAGCTTTTGGGTGCAGACAGGATTATGCTGGGATCGGATTATCCGATCTTCACGGACGATCCTTATACGCATGCGGTTGTTCCGGCAGTACTGACCGCCGAAGAAAAGGAGCAGGTGACGTGGAAAACAGCGAACGCATTGCTGAGCCACCTGTCGGAACTTCGCGCGCAAAAATGCACCCCGGGCTAATTTCAATGCGTGACAGCCAAGTTACCTCCCATAGTAGATTGAGGTTCTCTTGCCCGCTATCGGTTCTTGAGGCGCGCCAATAATGTAATGCTGTCTTCAAAACCGATGGCTGTGAAATTGCCATCCTTGAGGATCCCAGCCTCAGTGGGCTCAACCCTGTGTCCGTCGATAGAGCAGCCCTTGTACACTGAAAACAGACACAGAACTTCGTTCGGACCCGCTTGGATCTCATGAGTGTCCTCACCGGTCAGGCAATCCACGGATGCAGCGCACTGAACAGGATCATAGATTACATTAAAATTGCGCACTGGACCCGCTGTCAGCCGACACGACAATTCAAGATCGCCTGAAAACCTCAGTGGATCGGAAAACCGCGCGTTCAACGGTGTTGCAGGGCCAACCAGATCAAAGCCATCTCCCTCGACAACGGTCAGGATACGAGACATGTCCGGAAATGTGAAAAATGGCCCGTCAGCTTCGACTTCAGCAAGGCTCACACGCCAGATGACGCCCTGCTCGCCACTTGCCCGTGCAATTTCTCGCGTGGTCCCCATGCCGTTTTTCCACAGGATGGGCCCCAGGGTTCTGGTTCGGACATGCTTCATTGCTGCTCGCATTTCGGGTCGATCATAGGAAAGCTGCATATGCTTGCTGTTGTTCGAATTGGACGCGCCGACGGTTGCAATCCCTCGCCACATACGAGTACAAACATTATGCAATAAATTTAGACATATAATAGGCCATTTGTCGTGCGGGTGAGCTATCAGGATATAAAATCAAACATCCTTGGCCGCATCCGCGACAACACCTGGCCTCCCGGCGCGGTAGTGCCTGGTGAGATTCAGCTTGCCAAGGAATTTGGCTGTGCACGGGCCACGGTAAACCGTGCAATGCGCGAACTGGTTGATGATGGTGTTCTTGAGCGTAAGCGCAAGGCAGGAACACGGGTTAAAACAGCCCCGACGCGCCAGGCCCGGATCACAATTCCGCTTATTCGGGAAGAAATCACCAACCTCGGGGCCGCCTATCGATATTCGCTTGTAGAGCGCGAGATCATCGCCGCCCCCGGCTGGTTGCGCGCTCAGGTCAAAATCCCAAAAGGGGGTGAGGTTCTACATCTCAGATGTATGCACTTTGCCTCAAACAAAGCCTTTCAGTTCGAAGAGCGCTGGATCAATCTTGCGACCATTCCTCAGGCACGCGATCAGTCGTTCGAAGAAATTGGGCCAAACGAGTGGCTTGTCCGTGAGGTTCCGTTTACCGAGATCGAACTGACGTTTTCAGCGACCAACGCCAATCTGGAGGTTGCGGAGTTCCTAGGGGAAAACGAAGGAACGGCCTTGTTCACCATCGAAAGAACCACTTGGCTGGTGGAGAACAACGTAACTCACGCCAAACTCTATTTTCCTTCTGGTTACAAAATGACGACCAAGCTGTGATGGCATTCGCATTGCGCTGGTGGGCAACCTCGGAAAGGCATCTGTTGTAAACGGTTCTGTCGCAAATATTTGGAACGGCCAAAGTCAGCGACTTACTGGATACACCTATCCTGCGATCTCGGCGAATAGCAGGAAGCCAGACGT